>NZ_LR134506.1:1800000-2100000 GCF_900638305.1 Porphyromonas cangingivalis | reverse complement strand
TTTGTGCTTGCATTCTGTTTTGTTACTTTTGTGGTTATGATGCTAAATTAGTCAATTCGGACGAATAGTCATAACATCAAAATCTTAGCCGGAGCACGATCTCCCCTCATTCAGGCTTCAAAACCGATGTAAATCGATACCTATCAAGCCAATACACACAAGATCGACGAACTTGTTAATTATATAAAACGCTCTTGTCTTATCGATAATTCTTCGTAAATTTGAATAGTGGAACATTTTGATTAGGAATGTCCCTATCACAATATTAAGGATAACAAAGACAAATATATTATACGCGTTATGGAGAATACAACATCATCTAAAGCATTCTTTGATGAAAATCTCGTCCAACTTCAAGATAATATGTACAGCTTTGCGCTCTCTCTGACAGCAGACAGAGAGACAGCTGAAGACTTGAGACAGGAGACAACGCTCAAAGTCCTCTCCAATAGAGATAAGTACAGAGAAAACACCAACTTCAAAGGTTGGGTCTTCACTGTCATGCGCAACCTCTTCATCAACAACTATCACCGCATCATACGCACCCACTCGATCATCGATGCCAATGCCGATCTCTCTTATGTGGGTTCGCAAAGCGACAATACCGGGATCAGCACGCCGTATCATGAGCTCAGCATCAAGGAAATCAATGGAGCGATAGAGACGTTGAGTGAAGATCTCAAGCAACCATTCTCGATGTTTTTGGCGGGGTTCAAGTACAAGGAGATCGCAGATGCCCTTGACCTTCCGATCGGGACGGTAAAGAGTCGTATATTCTTCGCACGCAAACAGCTACAAGGCATCCTCGCAGACTACGTGAAGTGATGCCGTATAAAAGCACAGCCGTGAAAGACTTTCACGCGGCCGGAGAGCCGGGATCGCAGTGCCTAAATTGATTATTAACTACAAAAGAAAGGAAAAAATTATGGGATGGATAATAACCATTATCATCGGGCTTCTTGCAGGTCTTATCGGTTCGGCAATCATGCGTAACGGCTCAATGGGCTGGATCAAGAGCATCTTGCTGGGTTTGGTAGGTAGCGTTGTCGGCAAGTTCGCTTACGGACTCTTCGGCATGTCGGCCGACGAAGGCTTCTGGGGTCAACTCGTGGTGTCTACCATCGGTGCTTGTTTGATCCTGTTCATCGCCGGGCTATTCCGCAAGAAATAAGGACTTCCTGCCTCTCACAGCCTCATGAAGGACTGACCTGAGAGTATGAACAACAAGGGGATGTATCGAGACGATGATGTTTCGGTGTGTCCCCTTTGTCATTCCCAATATGACAAGACATTTCATAGAAAAGTCCTCCGCCCAATTGAGCTCACACCCTTGAGACACTCAGGACTCGACATCCAACCGATAGCCAATACCCCTCACACTACGAAAGCGTATCCCTTCGTCAAACCTCAATAGCTTCCTCAACATACTGATAGCTGTATATACACCTGCAGGCGAACTGACAGAGGAGTTTCGTCCCCAGACGTTCTCCATGATCTCATCCATCGTCACCTCTTCGCCCATACGATCCATCATGGCCCGAAGGATGGAGCATTGGATGGGGCTTATGGATGCGACCTCGTTATTCGGATAAAAGATCAGCCCTCTTTTGAACGAAACCTTGAGTCTGCCCAGACAAGACAAATCGGCATAGACCGCATCCGCAGGTGTATGACAGCTCTCTTTCTTGTCGATATAAAGATGTGCGTAAGCTTGGAGAAGACTTGCTGTGAGAGGTTTGCCGACAAAGCCCATTGCCCCCGCCCTGATCCCTTTCTCTCTCGTCTCAGCGTCGGTGTGCGACGAAATGAGAATGACAGGCAGGGTCGGATGATCCGACTTCAATTCGGCACAAATTTCTATGCCACTCTGCCCGACACCAAGGTCGATATCCAAAAATAAAAGATCAGGAGCAAACGCCCTTATAACCCTATCCAGCCCTGTCGGTGTGGAGAGATACAAAACCTCGAAACCAAGAGCACCAAGCTGCTCGGCCAACTCTTCTCCGAAGTAGACGGTATCATCTATGAGAAGGATTTTGACTTTGTCACTTTTCATGGGTTTATTCGTTTTTGAGGGACAGAGAAGGAGAAGCGACTGCCGTCAACGGTCTTCTCGTATCGAAGAGTTGTCTTCATAGCCTCCATGAGTCTGCAGATCGTCATGAGCCCGATCCCGTTACCTCTTTGTGACGAAGCAAGCTCTTGGATGGTCTCGTTCTTTATGATCATACGTTGCTTGTCCGTGGGAAGACCTCCCCCATTGTCAGAAATGAGGATCTGCAAATAGTCCTCAGTACTTTCTGCCTGTATCGTTATCCTCGGAGTGGGCCCCGAGTAGCGTACCGCATTGTCCAGCAGTATCCGCAGTATGAGCTCAGTCTGACGGATGGGCAGGATGTACCTTATCCCCTCTGTGAAGGAGTGTTCGAAAGTGATGTCCTGTGTGGCATAAGTATGGATGAGCTCACCCTCTATGGTGTCTATGATGTCTTCGAGATAACACACCCCATAATCCTCTTCGTGGATGTGCGTAAGCCGAGGTATCGCGAGCAGCTCATCGACTTTATCGATGACTTTGGCGACCTGCAAATTGCCATGATTGATTTTCTCAAGCACTTGCGGCTTCTCCCCAAACGAGTGCCCCAACTTGTCCAACAAGGCATGAGTATACGACAGAGGAGTCTTGAGATCGTGTATGAGTCCGAAGAAATACTGTTCGTTGCGTCTCTGTGCATTTTGCTCCTCTTCGATACGCCGAAGCAACTTCCAGAAGCTCCAAATAACCATGGCTACAACAATCATACTGACAATACTCACGAGAACAAATCCCATGATCTTGCGAAACTCTCTATTTTGCCCTTTCAGGCGTATAGTGTAGACCTTGCCATCCGCCATCACTGAGTAATCGGCCGAAATGTCACCACTCACCCAACTCTTTCGGAGCGTCTTTGTGATGATCGAAACAGCCCTGCCCGTACTATCCTTGTCAAAAGTCGAACTCCACTCGACGACAGCACCCGATTCTCCAAGCAAGGTATCTACCCTCATCATGGTACCATCCTTCGTATCGATCTCGACGAGATCACCATCTTTGATGTCGATACTGAAGACCTTCGATGCTCCACCAAGGACCTTGGCTCCGCCCCGTGAAGCAGAATCTGCAGAGAAAATCGAGATGTCATAAAAGGCTTTTGCCGAAGGTATCTCCACCTCATCCGTCTGCATCTTACGGCCGGTCACTTCTCCCAAAAGGCTATCCATGCGATATTCTGTCTCCCTGGTGAGTGATCTATACTCAGAGACCAACCAAAAGATCTGTAGGCCGACAAAAGCCAAAGACGTAAGTATGACAAGAAGCAGATGACTGTGTATGTTTTTGTTGTGTCTCATAGGATGTATTTTACGCAAAACAAAGATAAGACTTCGAGACACAACAAATCTATCGAAACTAATCAAAATAACCCCTCAATGCCTCCTTCTTCCTCAAGCAAAGCATCTCTAAGAAGTAAAAAAGCAGGGTAAATTGAAACAACGAGTTAAACAACCTTGTTGTGAGACTAAGGGGTGATTTCATCCCATGATTTATGTTTATATTTGTGATGTATAAGTTCTCTTTGAGGCTTATATGCAGGCTCATAAACGAGGGACGACCGCTTTAGCCCCCGAGCCGTCAATATCCACACACTCCTATGTCCACAATCCAAACATCATCCGACTCATTCGGGGTCAAGAGGATCCTCCAGATATCAGGACCCGTCTTTATCTCCCTGATGGCTCAAAACATAATAGGTATCACCGATACGGCATTCATGGCACATCTGGGCGAAGTAGAGCTCGGTGGTGCCGGTATGGCGACACTTGTCTACTTCTGCATCTATACTCTGGGGCATAGCCTTGGGACGGGGACACAGATCATCGTCGCTCGTCGCTATGGCGCAGGCCAACACGATGGCATCGGCAGGGTGCTGTCTCAGAGCTTCATCATGCTCGTGGTATCGGCAGTCATCCTTGCTCTCCTCGGTGGCTGGATCGCTGCACCCCTCTTCGACGCCATCCTCTCCTCTAAAGCACTCTCAGCAGTGGCTACAGAGTACATGGACATAAGGGTATGGGGCTATCTTTTTGCATTCATCTCGGTCGTATTCAGGGCATTCTATCTTGGCATCGCACGCACAAAAGTACTGACATACAACGCTTTTGTAATGGCGATCATCAATATATTTCTGGACTATGCCCTGATCTTCGGGCATTTCGGATTACCGGCCATGGGGGTGCGGGGAGCTGCACTCGCTTCGGTCATTGCCGAAGCAGGGTCACTACTTTTCTATCTCACCTATACAAAATATAAGGTAGACAAGCCGACCTACGGCATGACGTTCAAGGCAATGCGCGTCATCGACTTGACACTGATGCGCACCACCCTGCGACTATCGGTCTATCTGATGCTTCAAGCTCTGATCAGCCTCTCGGTGTGGACTGTCTTCTTCATTCTCATCGAGAAGTTGGGCGAGCGTGCCATGGCGATAGCATCCATCGTGAGGAGCTTCTATATACTGATACACGTCTCGACAAGTGCCTACGGCACGTCTGTAAGTACGGCAGTGAGCAGTCTCATCGGTGCCAATCAGAGCGAACGCATACATAAGAGTCTGCGTACTGTCGCCGGAGTGTCTCTGATGACGACGGTATCGATCTGTGCGATCATCATGATGTTCCCCGAGCAATTTTTGCGGATCTTTACGGATGATGCCCGTCTCATCTCGGAGACCATCCCATCCCTTTGGGTGATATGTATCGCGATGACCATCAGTTCTGTCGGCAACATCTACTTCATCGCAGTATCGGCTACAGGAGCGACCTCCAAAGCCCTCTCCATCGAAATGGCAACCATCATCGGCTATCTCATATACTCACTCATAGTGACACTCTGGGCACAGGCTCCGGTACACATCTGCTACACCGTCGAAATCTTTTATTACGCACTCGTTGGATGGTTGAGTTACAGGTTCATATCGACCGAAAAGTGGCGCGATGCCAAGTGGTCACAACTGACTTAAAGTCACTCAGGGAGGGCGAATACTTTATTTTTTATATCTTTGCCGTAGTAGTCCTCCCCTCATAGGGGGTATTATGTTTACATTAGGAATGAATATTATGAAACAGAAAACGTTTACAAAAATCCTGTTGGCAACGGCCTTGGTGATGGTATTTGCAGCGTGTAGCAGCCTCAAGCCGTTCGACGCAAAGTATGTCAAAGTCGAGCCTCAACCTCTCGTGGTCAAGGGCGGAAAAGTACCTGCCCGAATCACTCTCGACATCCCCGCGAAGTGGTTCCATAAGAAGGCAGAAGTACGTGTCACTCCGGTCCTACGTTACGCAGGTGGCGAAGCACAAGGCACGACTTATACTTTCCAAGGCGAGAAAGTCAGAGGCAATGGCGTCACCATCGCTTACAAGCAGGGTGGCAAGCAGACAATCACAAGCGAATTTGACTACATCCCGGCGATGCAACAGTCTGATCTTTACCTGACTTTCGAAGCTCGCATCGGCAAGAAGACCGTCAAGCTCCCCGCAGTGAAGGTCGGTGAGGGTGTCATCGCTACCGAGCAGATCGCAAGCCACAAGTATGCGACAGCATCGATCGCACCTGATATGTTCCAACGCATCATCAAGGAAAAGCATGATGCGGACATCAAGTTCCTCATCCAGCAGGCAGGCCTCCGCTCGGGAGAGCTCAACAAGGCGGCCATCAAGGAGTGGAAGGAGCGTGTCAAGGCAGCTGACAAGGCAGCCAACCAAAACGTAGACATCGAAGTACAGGCTTATGCATCTCCCGATGGTGGTTACGACCTCAACGAAAGACTCGCGGCTCAACGCGAAAAGAACACTTCATCTTACGTCAAGAGAACACTCAAGCAAAACAAGGTAGATGCACCCGTCAATGCTCTTTATACTGCACAAGACTGGGAAGGCTTCAAGACCCTCGTAGAGCAGAGCAACATCCAAGACAAAGACCTTGTACTACGTGTACTCTCTATGTATCCGGATCCTGAGGTGAGAGAAAGAGAGATCAAAAACATCTCTTCTGTCTTCAGACAACTCGCTGACGACATCCTCCCACAGCTACGCCGCTCAAGACTCATCGCCAACGTAGAGATCATAGGTAAGAGTGACGAAGAACTCGCTCGCATGGGTCGTCAGACGCCTGACCAACTCAATGTGGAGGAACTCCTTTACTCTGCGACCCTCTTTGACGACGATGCGACAAAGAAGGAAATCTATACCTCTGCTACTCGCATCTACCCGGAAGACTCTCGTGCATACAACAACCTCGGTACACTTGCTTACCGTGCAGGCGACATGAAGGCAGCATTCGAGCACTTCCACAAAGCAGCTATGATCGCAGGCAAGACCGGCAAGCCCAATGGTTCGACACTCATGAATATGGCTCTTCTTTCGGTAGGCGAAGGCAAGCTATCTGATGCCGAACAACTCCTCGGCAAGGCCGGAAACGTTGCAGAACTATCCTCGGCAATGGGTCTTCTCTATGTCCGCCAAGGCAAATATGCAGAGGCTGCAAGCCTTCTTGCTGACGAAGCATCCAACAATGCTGTCGTCGCTCAGATCCTCAACAACGACTACAACAAGGCTCTTGACCTCCTCTCAAAGATCAAGACTCCTGATGCGACCACCCACTACCTCAAGGCGATCATCGGTGCACGCACAGCACAGACAGACCTCGTACGTGACGGTATCGCAACAGCGGTGAAGATGGATCCAAGCATGGCAAAGACCATTGCTCAGGATCGTGAGTTCGCTAAGTATGTCGGTCAAGATTTCTTTAGGACACTCGTGAGATAAGACATCATCACACTTGATATAACTACGGAGGCGTGCCATCCCCATTTGTGGAGATGGCACGTCTCTTTGTTTATATCCATATTATTCATATAATTATTCCTATATTTGGAAGACATTGACAGAAGGCAATGATCAGTATGTACTAACCCCATCATTGTGTGACAAATGCATCATCCTGAGAACGACGAACAATACAAAGGCTTGAAGGTAAACGAAGGTGTCACAGACGCTCCCATCGTCAACCCCTATATGCAACGACGGAAACGCCCTGTCTATACCGTCGATGACTACGTTTCTGCCATACTCAAGGGAGATGTCACCATGCTCTCACGTGCCGTGACACTGATAGAGAGCTCACGCCCCGAGCACCATGCCATGGCTCAAGAAGTGATCGAGAAGTGCCTCCCCTACACGGGCAACTCTGTCCGCATAGGCATCACAGGAGTACCGGGTGCAGGGAAGAGTACATCGATAGATGCCTTCGGGATGCATGTCCTCAACCAAGGTCGCAAGCTCGCTGTCCTTGCCATAGACCCGAGCAGTGAACGCACCAAAGGGAGCATCCTCGGTGACAAAACACGCATGGAGACTCTTTCGAGAGAAAAGAATGCCTTCATACGCCCTTCTCCATCGGCAGGCTCTTTGGGTGGGGTGGCACGTAAGACAAGAGAGACCATCGTCCTTTGCGAAGCGGCAGGCTTTGACACCATCTTTGTCGAGACGGTAGGCGTCGGACAGTCTGAGACCGCCGTACACTCCATGGTCGACTTCTTCCTGCTCATACAACTTGCCGGGACAGGGGACGAACTGCAAGGGATCAAGCGTGGCATCATGGAGATGGCAGATGGGATCGTCATCAACAAGGCCGACGGTGACAACATAGACAAAGCCAACCTCGCGGCCTCTCACTTCCGCAACGCCCTGCATCTCTTCCCTCCCACGGAGAGCGGATGGTTTCCCAAGGTCATCACCTACTCGGGCTACTACGCCCTCAACATCGACAAGGTCTGGGAGATGATCGATGAATACTTGGACTATGTGAAGGGCAACGGCTACTTCCATCACAAACGCCAGCAGCAGGCCAAGTATTGGATGTACGAGAGCATCAACGAAGCTCTCACCAATTCGTTTTACAACAATCCCAAGATCAGAGCCCTGCTACCTCGGATAGAGGCGGACATCCTCGAAGATAGGATCAGTTCGTTCATGGCCAGCACGAAGCTCTTGGATCTATACTTCGCAGAGAAAGGAGGTGACCGGTGACACCCAAGACCATCTATGTACTGCTGTCCTTCATTGCACTCTTTTCGATGCTCCGACTTCCCGATATCGGACTACGTATCATAGGAGGACTACTCTGTATTGGCGGTATTTACTACATCATAGACAGATTGCGCAAGCACCGCCGACTCACCTTCATGCTCTTGGCGATGTGTTTTGTCGTGGTGGTCTTCAATCCTATTTTGACCATCTATCCATACGAAAATGCTCCCTTTTGGATGCTCTCACGTCTCATTGCGACCGGGCTCTTTTGGATCGCTGCACGTAGAGAGCCCCTCCCAACCCGATGAGCCACAATGCGCATCGCCCCTTTTGAAATATCGTTTTGATGAAGAAATAAACAAGTAGAACAAATCACCTACAAGAGACAACTGAGACCGTGTCAAAATTAGATTTTGGCACGGTCTCTTTTTTTAGACCTCTTCGGTTCCCTTCAAAAGTCATCATAGGTCTAAAAAAGTCGTTAGACTCGATAACGAAAGTCGTTAGACTCGATGACGAAAGTCGTTAGACTTGATGACGAAAGTCGTTAGACTTGATGATGAGGGTCGTTAGACTTGATTCAAAGTTCCCTACCCGACGAGAAGCCAAGGTCGTCTCATGTCACCCATCCACTTTACGAAGGCAGAGAAACTTTGCTAAAAATATAAAATTCACCCCTGACAATTAAGTTCAATATAAAAAAGACCGTGTGTTTATTTGAGTATTATTTTATTTATTATTACTTTTGCGCCCACCAACACACAGGTTTAAGTAAACCTTCTACAATAATTAGGACAAAACAACCACAGTAAAAGACAATAAGCTGACTCTGTATGAAGAGATACTTATTGTACTCATTAAACACATTTAATCATTTTTTCATCATGCAGAAACGTTGCATTTATTTGATGGCTACCCTTATCTTGTCATCTTTCGGATGGGTAGCGTGTAATGACATTGACATTGTAACTCCTCCCGGCCCAAGGGGGCATAGTGCCTATGAGGTATGGGTCGAAGCCGTAAAAAACGGAACGATCGTATGGAAGGAAGCAACAGACCTCCCCAACTATTTCAAGTACATCAAGGGTGAGAAAGGTGATGCAGGGACTGATGCCTATACCATTTGGGTGCAGTGGATCAAAGATGGCTCTGTCGATAACCCCAAGGTACCGGGGAAAAAATGGGATCCTGCAAGATCTTCAAAACAAGACTTCTATTACTTTCTCACCGGTGCTAAAGGAGAAGATGGACGGACACCATTTGTCAACGAAAAGGGAAACTGGCAGATAGGTGACAAAGACACCGGCATCCCTGCAAAAGGCGCGAAGGGTGACAAGGGTGACAAAGGTGACAAAGGTGATACCGGAGCCAAAGGCGAAAAGGGAGACACCGGAGCCAAGGGTGACAAAGGTGACACCGGAGCCAAGGGCGAAAAGGGCGACGCCGGAGAAAAAGGTGACAAAGGAGACACCGGAGCCAAGGGAGACAAAGGTGATGCCGGAGCCAAGGGCGAAAAGGGCGACGCCGGAGAAAAAGGTGACAAAGGAGACACCGGAGCCAAGGGCGACAAAGGTGACGCCGGAGCCAAGGGTGACAAAGGTGATGCCGGAGCCAAGGGTGACAAAGGTGATGCCGGAGCCAAGGGAGACAAAGGTGATACCGGAGAAAAAGGCAATCAAGGCAATGGGGACAGAGTAGAAATAAAAGAGGGATTCTGGTATATAAATGGCATAAATACCAACGTAAGAGCAGAAGGCCCAAAAGGTGACCCAGGTGTAGGTAAATCAGCTTACCAACTTTGGGTCGAAGAGGTCAATGCCGGCACCATCCGAGACAAGGATGGTGGAACTTGGCCAACAAACAAAACAGAACTCTCTCACTTTTGGGAATATCTCAAAGGGAAAGATGGTAACAACGCTGGCGGAGGCTCTTCGATGCCAATGGAAAAGACAAAGTTCAAAATCACTCAAGAGCCTACAATTGAAGATGACAATTCATCTTCAGGGGGAGGGAGTAAACAAGTATTTGTCCTCGTGATCGAAACAGATCCAGGAGCCACCGTATACTATCAAAATTCCGGCAGAAGTGGCTATGACGGATCACGACTGGATCAAATGACAATATACTCTCAAAAAGCGGAAAATAATGGAACCTGCACCTTAAAGGTCGAACTCTTTTCTCCTGAACAGGTAGTACATATATGGTCTGAAGCACCCGGAAAAATCCCATCTTACCAGCACCACATAGCATTAGCAGACTATATCCCTATGTAATCCCGTGATGGCCGTTAAATTTGGAATTGATAGACACATTATGAAAGTGATTAAATACATTCTTTTTATACCCATTTTGTGCGCCACTGTATTCACAGCACACGCACAAGAGGTTGAGCCTATGATGCAGGAGTCCAATCCGCAAAAGAGTTGGGAGTTTGGACTTGGAGGTAGCATGCTGAACATCAGCAGAATGACACTCGGCAACTACAACTCTTCTGAAAAAGGCGATGCGTACACCTTACGTCTACGCAATGTCATGTTCGGAGGCAACATCTATATCGCACACGAACTCACCCCTTGGCTCTACGCTGACCTTCAGGCATCCCTCGGAAGCGTGAAAGCCCTCTCTTCAGGGAGTAAGGAGAAACAAAGCCTCTTCGGCATAGGAGGTCTTGGACTACAGTTACGTCTCACTCCTCTCTTCAAGAAGAAGTACGTCGAACCCTACTTCCGTATCGGCGCAAACTACATGTACAAGGACTTTGCTTTGAACAGACAAGGCAGTCTGCCTAACTTCCGCAACGAGGAACTGAGATGGGAGCACTCCGACAAATTCAATAAGGAAGCTAACACAGCTCGCCACCTCTTCTTGCCTTCGATAGGTGTGGGGATCAATAGCTGGTTCAATGACAGATTCGGCTTCGGCATCCAAGGCGACTACATGACATCATTGGGAGAGAAGAGACTCGCATTCCCACAAGTCACAGCTCGCGTGATGGTTCGCCTCGGGAACAGTAAGGAAACAGCTCCACAAATTGTCTACCGAGAACGTATCGTGCGTGAGACCGTGCCGGTCGAAAAGGAAGTCATCAAATACATCGAAAGAGATGCTGACCCTCTATACAAACTCTTCTCCGCCATCACATTTGCATTTGACAGCTATGAGATCACCGAAGAGTCGGCACACCTTTTGGACGAGATTGCCACACACCTCAAGACAATGACGAACAAGAAGTTCCTCATCACAGGACATACCGATGCACGAGGATCTATGGCATACAACGACAGACTCTCGGCCATGAGAGCTGATGCCATCGTCACGGGTCTTGAACTGAGAGGAGTCCCCACAGACATGCTCAAAAGTCGTGGTGTAGGCAAACGCATAGCTGCCATCCCTACCTCCGAAAGCCATGAGGTGAGAGAAGGAGACCGCAAGGTGACAGTAGAGCTTATCGAACGTATGCCTTACTGGAACAAACTCCCCAAAAGAGGTATCTAACCCTCTACCCGAAGCAGACTTCTCTGCCGAGGATAAATAGTAATCACCCCACCAAGTTCGGAAGATGACTTGGTGGGGTGATTACTATTTGACACATCCGTCATGCTTGATCCACGATCCATGACATGGCAGACATCATAATGAGGCTGATCTCCTCCTCAAGCACAAGACCGCCTGCCTTACTCACTGCATATAAGGATCCACAAAGGTCTTGACACGTGAGATATACTCTTGTGGATGGTCGAGGTAAGCGACAGCGTGTGCCGATCTCGGTGCGATCCAAAGCTCCTTTATCCCCGGCTTCATATCATAGAGACGATAAGCCATCTCGGTAGGGACATAATCATCCTCTGCTCCATGAATGAAGAGCATCGGACGATCACAGCGTACGATTTGGTTAAGAGAGGAGGCTTCCTTGAAGCCCCAGCCGTACCGCCATTGACAGATAATGTCCGCTGCGTTGAGGATAGGGAAGGTGGGAAGCCCATATTCGACCTTGAGGCGGTACGCAAACTGATCCCATACGGAGGTATAGCCACAGTCGGGGACAAAGACCTTGACCCTTTCGGAAGGATCTTCGCCCGAATACATCATGGTCGTCGCAGCCCCCATGGATATTCCATGTACGACGACCCTCGCAGAGTCGCCGAAGATAGAAGGCGTTTCGTCCACCCATCGTGCCACATCGAATCTATCAAGCCATCCCATCTGTATATGTCCACCTTCAGAAAGCCCCGCATGACGCAAGTCTGGCAGCAAGATATTGTAATGGAGGTGTCGATGATAGACTTCTCCTATCATCATCATCCGTATGGCATTGTCGGTATATCCATGGACGATGACGGCAGTCTTGGCCGTAGGTACTGCCGCTCGGACATAGTAGCCGTGAAGTTTTGTACCATCTTTGGCGGTGATGAATGTATCTCTCAGAGCAGAGACATTGCGAAGACTGTCGATCCAAGAGCCGAGGGTCGGATATCGATCTCGCATTTCACGGTAAGATCCTTCGATGTCTTGTCCCCTATGTGTCATGGCCAAAGTAAGATCCAACATATACCAGGCAAATGCACCCAATCCAATGATCAGCAGAAAAATAACCAAAGCCACAAACCTGTATATCTTCTTTAGTCTCATACCATCATCTTTCTTTGCGTTAGACGTCCTTGCACTGCCGAATGCGCACAAATGATACTATCTCGTCTCGGCAAGATACAAAAAAACAATGACTGGCGATGTGCAGACTCTCGGCAAAATCGCTCCGTTGTGGATGAAATATCTACTCGGAAAAAATGAGGGTGTAATCGCTCATTCTTGACTCAATCAGATGTGTGCATATTGGCCCGACACAGTCATAGACTGCCTGAACAGAAAAGAGGCAGAACCTTTTCGAGGGCTATCCCACGTGAGCCTTTGATGAGCACAAGGCTTTCGGATGGGAGAGGATGCCGGCGGAGATATTCACAGATGTCCTCGACCTTCTCAAAGGCAAGAAATGCCTCGCCTGCAACTTTTCGGAAGCATGGGCCACAGAGTAGAGCCTTGACTTCGGGATGAGCAGAGAGGTGTGTCAAGACCCTACGATGCTCCTCTTCGGTGGCTTCTCCGAGTTCGAGCATGTCTCCGAGGATGGCGACTTTGTGTCGAGCCGGCGAGTCAACGAGATTGTCAATGGCAACAGCCATACTTGAGGGGTTGGCATTATAGGCATCGACGATGAGTTGGGAGCCACCCTCAAGTCGGACGAGCTGCGAACGGTTATTGGTGGGTTGATACCCCTCGATACCTGCATAGATGTCGGCTTCGGGCACTTCAAAGTATTTGCCCATCGCGATTGCAGCAAGGATATTGATGAGATTGTATGCCCCTACGAGTTGAGAGTGGACCACTGTTTCTCCGACCGAGACCGACAGGTAGGGCAGATGACCTGCCACTTTGCCTGAGACATAGTTGCCCTCTTGCCCATAGGTAAGTACGGTCTGTGTTCCCCATTTTTCAACCAAGAGTGGATCGTCACTATTCAGGAGGAAAGTACCCTCATGAGCATAGAGATACTCGGGAAGCTCACTCTTGGTACGCAAGACTCCTTCTATCGACCCAAATCCTTGTAAGTGAGCCCTACCGATGTTTGTAATCAGCCCCACATTCGGCTGTGCGATCTCTACCAAGGTATGGATCTCTCCGGGTGCCCCTGCACCCATCTCGATGAGAGCCATCTCGTGGGAGGAGTCGAGTCTGAGGATCATGAGCGGTACACCGATATGGTTGTTGAGGTTGCCCTCGGTGGCAAGGAGGTTGTACTTGCGAGAGAGGACGGAGCGGATGAGCTCCTTCGTCGTCGTCTTACCGTTGGTGCCCGTGATGCCGATGACAGGGATGTCAAACTGTCGGCGGTGATGGGTGGCAAGGGCTTGAAGTGCCGTCAACGTATCTTCGACAAGAAGGCAACGAGGATCGGAGGGTGCCACGTCCTTATCAACGATGGCATAGGCCGCCCCTTGTTCAAGAGCACGGAGGGCAAAGTCGTTGCCATCAAAATTGGCTCCATGAAGAGCGAAGAATAAATCCCCCTTACACAACTTTCTGGTGTCCGTACATATACCGGGATGGCGCAGATAGATCTCGTAGAGGTGTTGTATGGTGGTCATGTGTGACAGCTCATTTTTTTGGTTGATGGATGAAGGAAAATCGGTGTATCTTCCAAGTCATTGCAAATATAATCGTTAAATTTGTTACTCAGAGTATAATATCGACATTATGAAACCCAGCCTTCTTATCAATATACGTGGTCGTCTCCTTGACTTGGGTCGTGAACCTATCGTCATGGGGATACTCAACCATACCCCCGACTCCTTTTTCTCAGGAAGTCGCATCCAAGGCGACAGAGCCATTCATGATCGCATCGAACAGATCCTCCGAGAGGGGGGATCGATGGTAGATGTCGGAGGATATTCGACCCGCCCCGACGCAACGGAGGTCTCTCCTGAAGAGGAGTGGGCACGTGTGGCTCAGGTGTTGGAGATATTGAAAAGGGATTATCCGGAAGTCATTGTTTCGGTAGACACGTTCAGAGCCGATGTCGCCCGAAAAGCCGTGGAGATAGGCGGAGCCGACCTGATCAACGATGTGTCGGGTGGCCTACTTGATAGTGAGATGTATGCGACAGTGGGCTCTTTGCAGGTGCCCTATATCTTGATGCACATGCGTGGTACTCCAAAGACGATGCAAAGTCTCACCGAGTACTCGGGCAAGGTGACCGATGTCGTGATCTCAGAGCTCCTTCGACCCATCGAAAAAGCACGAGCGGCAGGCATCAAAGACATCATCCTTGATCCCGGATTTGGCTTCAGCAAAACCCTTGATCAAAACTATGAGTTGATGAGCGAACTCGATAAGTTTGCGACACTGGGATTACCTCTCCTTGTGGGCATCTCTCGCAAAAGCATGATATATCGGCTCTTTGAGACCTCTCCTCAAGAAGCCCTCAATGGCACAAGTATCCTGAATACCTTTGCACTCCTCCATGGCGCACACATCCTGCGCGTACACGATGTCAAGGAGGCTGTCGAGGCCGTGAAGATCGTGGCAAAACTTAAACCCTCTGCGGAATGATCCCATGAACAGAAAACTCAGCATACAAGAAATGGATCGGCTGACCCCATCCGAGTTTTCGTCAGCAGAGAAGGTGCCTGTCGTCATCGTGCTGGACAATGTCCGAAGCATGAATAATATCGGCGCAGTCTTCCGTACGGCCGATGCCTTGAGGATAGAGCGTGTCTGCCTCTGTGGGATCAGCGCAACACCTCCTCATCCGGACATACACAAGACCGCACTGGGAGCAGAAGAGGTGGTGTCGTGGAAGTACTATCCGGACACATCTGTTTGTGTGCAAGAGCTCAAAGGTGAGGGCTACAAGATATGGTGCGTGGAGCAGGCGGAAGGAAGCATATTTCTCGATGAATTTGCGGAAAAAACACCTTGCGAACCCATCGCCCTTGTTGTCGGGAACGAAGTCAAAGGGGTCGATCAGTCGGTCATAGACGCCGGGGATGGTTGTATCGAAATCCGCCAATATGGCACAAAACATTCGCTCAATGTATCTGTCGCCGGTGGGATCGTCATGTGGGAAGTGTGTAAGAGATTTGAGAGATGAAAAGGGGTTGTGTCATCGTAGCAGGGGGCAAGGGGCTTCGCATGGGCGGAGACATCCCGAAACAATATATGGAGATCGGTGATCTGCCGATCCTCATGCGCACCGTACAAGCACTCAAGGCCTATGACAGTGACATGCTCATTTCGATCGCTGTGCCCAAGGATGATATAGCGTATGTAGACGAGCTCCGACGGCGATACCTTAGTAATCATGGTGCAATCCTCATCGTGGGAGGTGGAGAGACCCGCACCGATAGTGTCCATCAAGGCCTCATGGCAATGCCGGATGATGTTGTCCGTGTGGGGGTGCATGATGGGGTGCGCCCGTTTGTCTCTCCGGAGATGCTGGCACGACTGTTTGAGACGAATGAGCCTTCTGTCATACCCGTCATTCCGTGCACGGACTCGGTGAGACTCAAAGGAGAGGACGATAGCTACCGACCATTGGATCGCAGCCTTATCGGCCTTGTGCAGACGCCGCAGGTCTTCGATGCAGAGACTTTGCGCAGAGCCTACCGTATTTATGACGAACAGAAAGACAAAGCAACATTCACAGATGATGCCTCTTTGGTCGAAGGACTTTTGGGTATCACGCCAAAAACAGTCGAAGGAGACGAGCTTAACATCAAGATCACTACACCCAAGGATATGATCCTCGGGGCATGGATCGCAAGCATAAGGGACGGAGCATGACAAACCTTCTGGACACCGATATCAAGTACCTACCGGGGATGGGCGAACACCGAGCAAAGGTCTTTGCCAAGGAGATTGGTGTCCGGACTTATCGAGACCTGCTCTACTATTTCCCATATAAGCACATCGACCGCACACGGATCTACAAGACTGTTGAAGTAAGCGAACACCTCCCTTATATCCAACTCAAAGGGGTCATCACCTCCAAGACCATCGAAGGCGAAGGGCGTAGAAAACGTCTCAAGGCCACCTTCCGTGATCCTTATGGAGAGATCGAGCTCGTGTGGTTCAATAGCATACAATACTTCAGAGATCACCTTTCGCTCAATACCCCCTATCTCGTCTTCGGCAAGCCTACACGCTTCGGCAACACTTACAGTATCGCCCATCCGGAGATCGACGATCTGAAAAATCCCAAACAAAGTAGTGTGGGCAAGCTCTATCCGATGTACTCGACGACAGAGCGCATGAAGAAAATGTCGCTCAACTCGAAGTTCATCAACGAACTCGTATCCAAGCTCCTTGACCTCCTCAAAGACAAGCTCCCCGACACCCTTCCCCGATACATCACGGATCACTACAATATGCTCTCCCTCTACGAGGCACTCCGGCAGATACACCTACCCGAGAACGAGGATATGCTTCGTCGTGCCTCTGCTCGCCTGAAGATGGAAGAGATCTTCTATGTCCGACTTAGGATGCAATACCTCAAGGAGCGACGTCAGAACGAAAATCAAGGCATCCTCCTACCCAAGGTCGGTGACGAGTTCAGACGACTGTACAGCGAGGTCTTACCCTTCGATCTCACAAACGCACAGAAGAGAGTCATCCGGGAAATACACACCGACCTCCAGAGCGGAAAGCAGATGAACCGCCTCGTCCAAGGAGATGTCGGCAGTGGCAAGACGATTGTTGCCCTCCTCACCATGCTCCTTGCTGTGGACAATGGCTACCAAGCCTGCATGATGGCACCCACCGAGATACTTGCCCGACAGCATTACGAAAGCCTGAGCCAACTCCTCGCCCCGCTCGACACGTCTGTCCGCCTGCTCACGGGCTCGACAAAGACAAAGGAGAAGAGAGAGATCGCCCGGGGCATAGCCGATGGCTCGATAGACATCCTCGTAGGTACCCATGCCCTCATCGAAGACTACGTGCAGTTTCGCCGACTTGCTGTCGCCGTCATCGACGAACAGCACCGCTTTGGCGTACACCAACGCTCCATCATGTGGGAAAAGAACAATCATGTCCATCCCCACATCCTCATCATGAGTGCGACACCTATCCCACGCACATTGGCGATGACTCTGTACGGAGACCTTGATGTATCGATCATTGACGAACTTCCCCCCGGGCGGACGCCTATCCGCACCCAACACTATTACGAGAGCAAACGCCCCGAACTCAACTTCTTCATCCGAGATCAAATCGAGGCCGGACGACAGGTCTATGTCGTCTATCCCCTCATCGAAGAGAGTGAAAAGATGGACTACAAGAGTCTCGAAGAGGGATTCGAGATGCTCAAGGAAGCTTTCCCCACACGCACGATCGGCATCGTTCATGGCAAACTGAGGCCTTCTGAAAAAGAGGAGGCCATGACACTCTTTGCCTCCGGTAAGACCGACATACTTGTCGCCACCACCGTGATCGAAGTCGGTGTCAATGTCCCCAATGCAACGGTCATGGTCATCGAGAGTGCCGAACGCTTCGGGCTCTCGCAGCTCCACCAGCTACGGGGGCGTGTCGGTCGTGGGAGCAACCAATCTTACTGTATCCTCATGACAGGCAACAATCTTGGCGAAGAATCCCGCAAACGTATCGACATCATGGTCGAGACGACCAACGGCTTTCGTATTGCCGAAGAAGACCTCAAACTCCGAGGACACGGCGATATGGAAGGGACGCGCCAGAGTGGTATCGGGCTGGACTTCAAGATCGCCAACCTCGCCAAAGACGGCCGTATCGTACAGTTCTGTGTCAATCTCGTCGAGCAGATCCTCAACGATGATCCTCTCCTCGAAGCCCCCCACAACGCTGTCTTACAAGCGCAGCTCACAGCACTCCTCCGGCACGAGAAGGACTGGGGACTCATCAGTTGACCCCCTCTAATTCTGAACAAAGCACCTCCCCATACCTCAATTAACGTAAAAGCAAACACAAAAAGGTGGAGTGTCAAAACTCACATTTTGACACTCCCACTTTTTGCATCATGACGATCAATATCTATTTTGCTTGATCACACCTTGGCCGGATGTGATCTCATTTTTCGGTATTGGAGCAGCATATCTCCTCGAACCCGGAGCCAAGGTGTATTCCTTGGGTTGATCATCCTTGACCTTATAAGCATCCATGTCGTAAAAACTTCGGGTGATGGTGATGTCGTCCGAAGGGTCTTCGTTGAAGTTGCATCGGCGTATATCACTCCACCTCATGGTGAATGGCATCTCTCTGGAGCGTTCGTCCAAAACAAGTCGGAGGGCTTCCTGCTTGTCGCTTGCCGAGAGAAATCTGACCTCAGCAGGGGCGTCCTTGCTGATACGTTTATCTCTCAACCTGTTGAGGACACCCATTGCTCCCGCAACATTCTGCCCTGTACGTACCATACACTCGGCCTTTATCAACAACATCTCTGCGACCGACAGACCTGATGTGATCTCATGATTGTATGTACAATACCCCGGGAATGCACCTCGAACGAGCAAAGTGTATGAGAACTGAGGTACGATGAAATAGCGATACCTCAAGTCATGCTCCTGATCGTAAAGGTTCAAAAGACGGCGACTGGGGATGAGCCAACACAAGTCCACAAAGGTGATGATGGACTTTTGGTAATACATATCTGTTTCTCTACTGAAGGTCAGATCATCAATCCTGTTGGTCCATGTAGAAGGGAAGGTGATCATGATCGGCATCATGTTTTCGTCCAGACCGACCTCAGCTTTTTGTGTGATCACACCACTCGTATAGTCGATCAAGGTGTCATCCTCCTTGAGTGCCATATCCGCATACTTCTCAGCCTCTGCATACATACCTTTCAGGAGATAAAAGCGTGATGCCAAGGCGCAAGCCGCAGCTTTATTTGCACGCCATGTGCGTCGAAGATCGTCTCGGTAAAGACTGACATCGATCTTCAGTGCCTCTTTTATATCATTTTCGATAAAGTCATAAGTCTCCTCAAGGCTTACCCGATCCAACCTCTCCTCAAAGCTGGTGCTTCGCTTCAAAGGCAACCCATCCTCTTGTTTGGTCGCAGGACCATAAGGCAGACAGTAGATGGAAGCCAAGCTAAGATAATTGTGCGCACGTATGAAGTGTGCTTCCGCTTTCAGTCGACGTTTATCATCGTCTCTGCCGGAAGCCTTGTCAATCTCATTGATGATGAGATTGGCATTATATATGCGATCGAAGTAGTCGCCCCAGCCTGTATCGTTGGAGTCATCCGATGCAAGCTCCATATTCCATGTATAGTATTGATACAGAGCCATCGATGGCATTATCTGTTTGGGCGTCTTGTAGAGTTCCTTCGAATACTCAAAGTTGTCGCTCGAATAAAGTGCGATCTTGTTGGATTCAATCGATTTTGACTTACTGTTGTGGTTGGCAATGAGAGCTTCCAACTGTTCGACCGTCCTGATCTCAAGATTCTCTTCCTTTGACGGAGCCTTGCTTAGAAAGTCATCACACGAGACCATGCACAGTGCGACAACAGATATTATCGTTGAGAGTAAGATATTTGTTTTCATAGCTATTTCTTAAAATTCTAATTTCAGACCAAACAACCATGTGGGCTGCAATCTCAATGCCCCTCTCTTGAACTCAGGGTCTTCATCATACTTGGTCTGTTTGATTGTCAACAAGTTGTTCCCCTGTACATATACCGAAGCATTCCTGACCCCGACCCTGCTTGTCACGCTTGATGGGAGAGTGTAAGTAAGATTGACCTCAGATAGACGGACGTGACTGGCACTCTCTGTGAGATAGTCCATATAGTATGCGAACTCGGCATACTTTGCATAGGTCTGATCGTCATCCCTCTTTGGCAGTGGCACGATATCAGAGCCATCGCTTCGGATCACCTCGCTCAGGAGTTTGTTGGGATAGACACCTCGGTCAGAGATCGAGGGATAATTGAATCCCGTACGCCTGAATACATGTCCAAACTTTCCTGTCAAAAGGAAAGAGACCGTAAAGTCATAGATATTGAAGCTGTTGAGCATCCCGGCTACATACGGAGCAACAAGAGCCCCTTGTGGGCGACAAAAGTCCAACCCATCCTTGACCGAGAGGTTGGCAAACCCACTGACCCCTCCGTCGTTCATCTTGATGACGGGTTGCATATTTGGCGCATCGGGAGTCCCTATATTTTGCACTCCGCCATATACATAAGACCATAGTTCATTGGCATCATAACCTTCGACATAAGAGTGTGATCCACTCTGCCCGACCAATACCCAATGTGGCTGTGTCGAACGGAACAGCTTGAGGATCTTGTTCGAGTTGTACGAAAAGTTGAGGGTACCCCTCCACCCTATTTTATTGCGATATATATTCTTTTGGACATTGAGCTCGACCTCTATCCCTCTGTTGAGGATCTCTGCGTTGTTGATCTTTTCTCTTTTCGAGCCATGAGCCATAGGGATGTCTATCGCCGCAAGGATGTCCTTACCGTGCTTGTTGTAGTAGTCGATCTTCCCACTGATCATACCGGAAAGCACGGAGAAATCCACACCAAGATTGAGGATGCTTGTCCTTTCCCAACGTAGTGTGGGATTGCCTTTACTTGTCAGCTCACCGGTCATTTCGCCCGTAAAGGGATTTACGCCGGTCATCCTCATCAATGGCTTGAAAGAGGTGGAGTTGTCAGAGTTCCCGTTGTAACCGTATGTCATCCTAAGCTTCAGGAGATCAAGCTTGCTCATCCCCTTCAGGAAGGACTCCTCTCCGATGTTCCAAGACATACCCATGGACCAGAATGGAGAATATCTGTACTTAGGATCATCACTGATGAAGTTCGATGCGTCATTCCTGAAGCTACCCGAGATCGAGTATTTGTTCATGAATGTATATGCGGCATTGGCATATACGGACAAGAATCTATCCGTCGATTCTTTGTACTTGTTGGTGTAGTCAAATGTTTGCCCCCTGCCGAGCCAGTTGTAGATCGAATTGGGGTATCCACCGGGACCGTTGGGAAATGTTCCGACCGTGAGGTGCTCGTCATCATAGCCATAAGATGTTGCAGGTATACGGATATTGTGGACGGTCTCGCTGATCTCAGTCCCCAGCAAGACGCTGATGTTGTGCTTGTCTGCAAAGAGACGGTTGAAGTTCACCTGATTTCTGAAGTTATATGTCCTGCTATTGAGCTGCTCTTCGTCAAGGATACTGCCTTTGGGGAGATTGGGCGTGACCGTCTGAGTGTCGGTATCCCATGATGCCGCTTCATTGACGGCCTTGCGCACAAACCATGTCTTGTCATTATACAGCCTCCTGAAGTCGTGCTTGAATATCTCGTATTGGATCTTGGATTCTAAGCTGAGTCCCTCCAAAGGCTTGAGGGTTATCCCTGCATTCAGACGGGTGTTCAACTGAGCATTTGTCAGATCACGATTGTTCATCTCGGTGATGGGATTGTAGCTCCAGTCTGAGTATGGAAACTGATCCTTGGGGACTGATCGCTCGATCAATGGACGGAAGTAAGAAGTGTTTACGTCGGTATAAGATCCATCAGGATTTACCAACATATCGTAAGGTGCCAAGTCTCGAAGCTCTGAGATACTTATCCCCGAAGTATTGGCCTTTTTGTACTGGAGCATCGTAGACAGATTGATGTCCATCCATTTGAAAAGGGCAATATTGTTGCGGTAATTCACCATCAGGTTTTCGCTTTGATTTTTGATGCTTGCCCTTCGGTCATGCTCATACATGAGAGACAAATTATTCGTCATCTTCTCGCTCGCTCCCGACAGACTGACATTGTATTGCTGTGAGACCGGAGATCGAAAGAGGAGGTCTCTCATCTGCTGTCTGTTGTCCAATCCCTGCAAGAGAGCCAACTTCTCGTTCATCTCCGTCTCTGAGATGTTGCCCAACTGAAACTCATTGTATAGGGTCGTTGCCTGGCTTCTGTACTGATATACATTTTTCTTCAGATTCATCGCCACCAGCGAATTGCCCCACTTCCCGAATTGCATCTTCTCAAACTCGACGGTCTCCGATGCCGATGCTCGGTTCAGTACGTAGTCCAGGTCAGGTCGGCTACCGATCCTGGTCAGCACAGAAGCACTGACACGTAGAGGTTGTCCGGCCTTGGCTCGCTTCGTGGTCACGACGATGACCCCATTGGTAGCCCTTGCTCCCCAGATAGAAGCCGCAGCGGCATCCTTCAGCACGGACACACTTGCAACATCATCAGGGTTGATGGAGCTGAAGCTATCCTCTATCGGAAATCCATCCACCACGACCAAAGGGCTGGCATTTGTCATAATGCTGCTCTGACCTCTGATGGAAAAGCTCATATTGCCCTCAGCGTCTTGTGTGGCCTGAAGCCCTGCCACGCTACCTACGAGTTTCGAAGCCAGATTGATGGCAGGCTTCTCCAGGAAGTCTTTCTTGACGATGTCGAACGCCCCTGTGGCCCTCTCTTTAGATATGGTCTGATATCCGGTCACGACAACTTCGCTCAGTCCCTCGGCTTGGGGTTGTAGGGCAATATTGAAGGTTGTACCTTTCGTCACGACGACCTCCTGAGTCTTCATGCCCACATAGGATAGTATGAGGGTGTGCTCTTCGTCGGTCAGAGTAAGAGAGAATACTCCTTGATCGTTTGTTACCCCGCCACGCTTCGTCTCTTTGATAAGGATCCTTACCCCAGGTAGAGGGTCATTGTTTTCGTCGACTACCTTACCCGATATCTTGCGAGTCTTTCGCTGCTGAACTGTGTCAGTAGAGGAGGATATCGACCCGGGTGTGAGTACGGTACGGCTACCCCCTCCTGCTTCATACTTGTCATTTTGCGCCGAGAGCGTCGTGAACTGTGGTAAGAAACTAGCAAGAAGACAGGGGACAAATAGTCTTGAGAGCCTTCTTGGCTTACTTTTCACTCGGTCGGCAACTTCTCTCTTACGATAGATTGCGTTCTTCATAAGTGTTTTTTGTTTTTGCTTGTTAGTAATAGTATTTCTATAGTTTTAGGTTGTATTCCGGATGTGTAAAAAACTTTGTGCACACCAAAGTGCTTGGAAGATATGTCCTTTGTTTTTCAGACTTCCTATCAGGCATCATGGCTCTTCAGGAGGTTTTTCACTCTCTATCATAGTTATATTATTGTATATTCATAAACTGCTCTATATCAACAAACGTTTTCTATTTGAGCAGGCTGGGAGGGTTGCGAAATCCCCTAAAGATACAAAGAATCATCAAAAAACATTTCAACTTAGAGTGCTGAATCGGGCTATTCGACCCATCGAATCCACAAAAATCGCCATCAACAGATACTACCGCAAGCTTACACTTATGGCACATCATACTAAATCGACGGAAATCGACCCTCTCTGAATGGATATCTGTCAGTGAGTATAAAAGGAATGTATGCTAAATGAACGAAGAAAAAGAAGATGGCTTTTGTGCCCTGACATCGATCCGAAAAAAGTAAGCTCAGCTTATATTTGAGCCTTGTGGAGCGACTCGCAGATAAGCTGAGCTTGAGAAGCGACCACTCATCGCAGTCGCGGACGTATGTCTGTCTTCTCTCTATCGATAATACTCGATCTTACGAGTAGTAATGGTGATAGTCTTGGTCAAAGCATCCGAGTCGGAATTTTCGGAGTGACTCATGACTTGCCTGACCCAGTTGCCCTTGGCATCATATTCGTACTGCCAAGTCCTCAATGCCTCTCGATTGCCATCAGGGTCGAGATAGAGTGTCTCGAGCAGTCGTCCGTCTTCGTCGTAGCGATGAATGAGACGGCGTAACGGATGAAGCTGTCCATCCTCACCAGGCTCAAGGAAAGCCTCCTCAATGGTTCGCCCTTGTTGATCGCAAACCACCCGGTCGACACCCACGAAAGTCGAACTATCGTCTCCCTCCACGAGGTATATACTTTTGTCCATGCTTCCATTTTTGCCATAGACAAAGACATGTTTCCGGTATCCTCCCGTATGATCTCTCATGATGGTCTCTATCACCCTCTCCTCTCTGTCATAGCGAGACTCAATCGAGACATAATGATCATCTCCGTTGTAAGTCTCGATGGCTTCCGTCAGTATGCCATCGGCACCGTAGGTACGTACTTCTTCGGAAGACAGGATTGTCCGCCCGATATAGTTTGAGATCTTCGAGACCTTACCGGCATCGTTGTAACTTAGGACGACTCTCGATGTCACCGTATCGGCACCATGGTAAGAGCGTTCCTCGACAAGCTTGCCATTGTGATCATAGGTATAGGTCATGCGGCGTTCGGGCTGGTCGAAAGGCTCCATCTTGAGACTCTCAATACGATTACCATCCTTGTCATAAGCATGGCTTTCCTTAAAAAGGATCGTCCCCGGCTCTCGAGCCTGAGCAATCTCCACGACCCGATGATCATCGTCGTGGAAAAAAGCGACTTCGGTCGAATGCCCATCAATGTCCTCGGTCAAGATGAAGACTACCATACCATGTACATCGAAAAAACGTGTCTCCACCCTCTCCAAGAGTGGCCCCTGCCAATAGGCAGACAAGGTATCTACATCATCAAACTGATGATAGGCATGGTACGTACAACTCTTGACATCCCCTTTGAGATCAAACTTCGACAAATCTGTCTCCTCTGCCGGAAAAGACTTAGGAGCTTGTGCACAAGCTGCCAGAAAGAGGATACAGAGAAGAAGAATCTTAGACTTCATGGGACATGAAGAGGCCATTAGTTGTGATAGGTGATCTCTCGCTCGGTGACATTCTTCAATGGGGTCACTTCACCGTCATAGATCTGGGTGAGTTCGAGGCGTATCCAGTTACCTTTACGGTCATACTTATAGACTCTCTTCAAGGTCTGAGAGTTTCCCTGTCTGGGATAATCCGACACCTCCTCTATAGAGTTGCCCTTGTCATCGTATTTGTACTTGGTGCGAGAGTCGACATCCATCACATTGTCATCTGACAGGGAGTAATGCACAACTTCGACAAGAAGCCCCTTGGCATCATAGATCTTTTCGAGCTTGTACGACAACTGTTCGGAGCTGTAGTCCTCTTGAAGAGTGATCGCTCCGGACGGATCATAGTGTTCGACACGCGCATAAGAGCAATTGCCTTGCTCATCATAGCTTCTGTGCTCTGTCGTTACCTTACACCCTTTCTCATCATACGAGTGAATAACCTCCTCTAACAAAAGCCCTGATGGAATGTAAGTCTTGGCATTCACGAGACTGTCTATGTCATTGTATGCAAATATGGTCTTGATGGGAAAATCTTCACCTGAGTCTTCGAGAGTCTCGATGAGTCGATTTTTTTCATCATACACATTGACGGTCTTGTACATTCCCATGCTACCCTCGGACATACCCGTAGACTCAATGAGGTTGTTGTTCTGATCATACTTGTAGTGATCCGACAGCACAATAGGCACAGAATCAGGTATCGTAAGATCAGAACGAATGAGACGCCCCTGATCATCATAAGTCTTGAGGGTGACCGTCTCCTCTTCATTGGCAGAAGATTGAACAAATTTGATCAACTTCCCCTCGGCATCGTATTCATAAGATGCAATATAACCGCCATCTTCGCCATCGGACTTTTCATAGATGAGTCTTCCGCTCTCATCAAATTCGGAATAAGCTTCGTTGTAAAGAATATTGGTGGGCTCTCCATCGATCGTGCCTGTGCCATAGCTCTTCTCTTTTACGGACTTGACATCACCGACGAGTTCGTAGTCTTTGAGCGTCAAAGTATCTCCCATGATTGCGCCCCTCTTCGACTGTTGAGTACAAGCGATGCCTAAAAAAAGAACCATCGCCATCAAAATACTGACTTTAATTTTCATTTCTATTTTATTCTAAGTTTTTGGTTTGTGGCAACGACAACTGCTCCTACCCTCATGGATGTAGAAAGGCCTTACATCCATTTCGCGACAAGCAACATCACGACAAATATATGAATTATGATGCAACTGAGACTAGCTTTGTTGAAAAGAAGACCGGAAAAATAAAAATAAACACAGCCGGGCAATCAAAGCATTCTAATGAAATATCAATTCCTTGTAATGAATCTCAACCGTTTCTTGATAAAAAGAGAGCCGTGTCAAAATTACGGTTTTGACACGGCCCTCTGAGTTATGGGGACTATATTATTTTAGTCTATCAGTTGTCTTCCGGCATTGTAGGGAACGAGCGCTCACGAGTCACAGCTTCGGCTGCACGTTGAGCTTCGATATCCTTTTTATTGCCTACGACAAGTTTGTCGTATTCTCGGAGACCCGTACCTGCGGGGATCAGATGCCCACAGATGACATTCTCCTTGAGTGCGTCAAGTGTATCAACCTTACCTTCGATAGCCGCATTATTGAGGACCTTTGGGGTCTCCTGGAATGAAGCTGCAGACATGAAGCTCTTAGTCTGAAGTGCCGCTCTGGTGATACCTTGGAGCACCTGGTTGGTCGTAGCAGGCATCGCATCGCGAACAACGACAGGACGAAGGTCCTTGCGCTTCAAAATACTATTCTCGTCACGTAGACGGCGAGCAGAGATGACCTGACCGGCAAAGAAGATTTCTGAGTCTCCCGGATCTTCGACAACCTTCTTACCCCAAAGACGATCGTTCTCTTCCATAACATCGAGCTTGTCGACAAGCTGTTGCTCAAGGAAACGAGTATCTCCCGGATCGAGGATCTCAACTTTACGCATCATCTGGCGAACAATGACCTCAAAGTGCTTGTCATTGATCTTCACCCCTTGCTTGCGATAAACATCCTGAACACCGTTGACGATATAGTCTTGTACGGCATTTGGACCCTTGATCGCAAGGATATCGGCAGGTGTGATCGCACCGTCAGAGAGTGGCATACCTGCACGGACATAGTCGTTTTCCTGTATCAAAAGTTGCTTTGATAGTGGGATAAGGTACTTACGTTCTTCACCAAGTTTGGAAGTAATGGTGACTTCACGATTACCACGACGTACACGTCCGAGTGAGACTTCACCGTCGATCTCTGCTACGATGGCCGGGTTGGTCGGATTACGTGCTTCGAAGAGCTCGGTCACACGTGGAAGACCACCGGTGATGTCACCACCCTTGAGAGTCGAACGTGGGATCTTGACAAGTACGTCACCGGTCTTGACAGAATCTCCATTGGACTTCACGAAGTGTGCACCCACAGGGAGGTTGTATGTGCGTAGGATATCGCCCTTGGAGTTAAGGATACTTACAGAAGGGGACAAGTTCTTATCCTTGCTTTCTATAATAATGTGCTCCTTGTGTCCTGCACTGACATTAGAGTCATATTCGACCTTGTAGGTCACATTCTCGACGACATCTTCAAACTTGAGTTTACCGGTCTCTTCAGCGATAATCACAGCGTTGAATGGGTCAGACTCAAAGATATTGTCATCCTTCTTCACCTTGTCACCGGGCTTGAAGTACAACTTCGAACCGTATGGGATATGGTGTGTGATGAGGGTCATACGAGTATTCTCATCGATGACGCGCATCTCGGCAAGACGACCGACAACGACTTGATATGCATTGCCTTCTTCGTCCTTGGCATCGACGGTACGCAACTCATCGATCTCCAAGATACCGTCGTACTTAGCCTTGACATACTTCTCACTACCGATATTTGAAGCGATACCCCAGCGTGGAAGGTACGAAGTGTAAGCTGTGTACCGGGTTCACCGATAGATTGTGCCGCAACAACACCAACAACCTCACCGATATGTACCATATGACCTTGTGAGAGGTTACGGCCATAACACTTCGCACAGACCCCCTTCTTCGACTCACAAGTGAGTACCGAGCGAATCTCGACATTGGTGATAGGAGAGTCTTGAATGATGGTTGCTGCCTTTTCGTTGATCTCTTCGCCTGCCTTGACGATGACTTCACCGGTATTTGGGTGGATCACATCATGTACAGAGACACGACCGAGGATGCGTTCGTATAGAGAAGCGATGACAACGTCACCTTCTTTGATCTCTTCGGTGACAAGCCCACGAAGTGTGCCACAGTCCTCTTCGGTCACGATAACATCTTGCGAAACGTCTACAAGACGACGTGTGAGGTAACCCGCATCGGCAGTCTTCAATGCCGTATCCGAGAGACCCTTACGAGCACCGTGGGTAGAGATAAAGTACTCGAGCACAGATAGCCCCTCCTTAAAGTTGGAGAGGATCGGGTTCTCCATAGTGTGCGCCCCTTCGGTACCGCTCTTCTGAGGCTTGGCCATAAGACCACGAATACCTGAAAGCTGGTTGATCTGGTCTTTCGAACCACGAGCACCCGAGTCCATCATCATGAAGATAGAGTTGAATCCCTCGTTGTCCTCACTAAGCTGCTTCATCAAAATACCCGACAGACGTGTATTGACGTGTGTCCAGGTGTCGATGATCTGATTGTAACGCTCGTTGTTGGTGATGAAACCCATATTGTAGTTAGACATGATTTCATCAACCTCAGCGAAACCCTCCTGAATGAGGGTGTCTTTTTCCTTAGGAATAAGGACATCTGAGAGGTTGAATGAGAGCCCACCCTTGAATGCCATCTGGTAGCCAAGATCCTTGATGTCGTCGAGGAACTTTGCTGTCTTTGCGATGCCACACTCCTTGATGACATGCCCGATGATGTCACGGAGTGCTTTCTTACCCAAGATGCTGTTGATATAACCAACGCCTTGTGGCACACACTCGTTAAACATCAAACGCCCGACAGAGGTCTCTACCAAGTGACGAATAGGATTACCGTCGGCATCGACATCATCGACCATCACCTTTATAGGTGCGTGAATAGCAACTTTGCCATCATTGTAGGCAATAGTAGCCTCTTCACGTCCGTAGAATACAAGCCCTGCCCCCTTAGCATCCTTACGGAGCTTGGTGATATAGTAGAGCCCAAGCACCATGTCTTGTGATGGTACAGTGATAGGAGCTCCGTTGGCAGGGTTGAGAATATTGTGCGAAGCGAGCATCAACATCTGCGCTTCGAGGATAGCTTCGTTGCTGAGTGGTAGGTGCACCGCCATCTGGTCACCGTCAAAGTCGGCATTAAAGGCCGTACAAGCAAGTGGGTGAAGCTGAATCGCCTTACCCTCAATGAGCTTGGGCTGGAAGGCTTGGATACCAAGGCGGTGAAGTGTAGGAGCACGGTTGAGGAGGACCGGGTGTCCCTTGATGACGTGTTCGAGAATATCCCAAACTTCAGGTCCCTTCTTATCCACGATACGACGTGCAGACTTCACAGTCTTGACAATACCTCTTTCGAGAAGCTTACGGATAACGAATGGCTTGTAAAGCTCAGCAGCCATATACTTTGGCAGACCGCACTCGTGCATCTTGAGCTCGGGACCGACGACGATAACCGAACGCGCAGAATAGTCGACACGTTTACCGAGAAGATTCTGACGGAAACGCCCTTGCTTACCCTTCAAGCTGTCTGTAAGAGACTTGAGTGGACGGTTGCTGTCAGACTTGACCGCCCCTGCCTTACTTGAATTGTCGAACAAACTATCCACAGCCTCCTGAAGCATACGCTTTTCATTACGGAGGATCACCTGTGGAGCTCTCTGTTCGATCAGACGGCGTAGACGGTTGTTACGTATGATGACACGGCGATATAGCTCGTTGAGGTCGGAGGTAGCAAAACGGCCACCATCAAGTGGCACAAGAGGACGCAACTCAGGTGGAATGACGGGTATGACCTTCATCACCATCCATTCCGGACGGCTATAACCTTCGCTGGCACGGAAGCTCTCGACAACTTGAAGTCTCTTGAGAGCTTCTTTCTTTCGTTGCTGAGACGAGTCCTTAGAGGCCTTCGCTCTGAGTTCGTATGACAGCTTGTCAAGATCTACACGACACAAGAGGTCGTAGATTGCTTCTGCACCGATTTTTGCGATGAACTTCTCAGGAGCATCGTCTTCCAAATCTTGGTTGCCTTCAGGCAAGCTATCGAGGATATCAAGATACTCTTCTTCGGTGAGCAGATCACCTGCAGCAAGCCCTTCGACAGTACCAGGCTGAATGACAGCATAACGCTCATAATAAATGATAGCATCAAGCTTCTTGGATGGAATACCAAGAAGATATGCGATCTTGTTGGGGATAGAGCGGAAGAACCAGATGTGAGCGACAGGCACCTCGAGTGCGATGTGTCCCATACGCTCTCTACGGACCTTCTTCTCAGTCACTTCCACACCACATCGGTCACAGACGATACCACGGTAGCGAATACGCTTGTACTTACCGCAGTGACATTCGAAGTCCTTGACGGGTCCGAAGATACGTTCGCAGAATAGACCGTCTCTCTCGGGCTTGTAAGTACGATAGTTTATTGTCTCTGGCTTAAGGACTTCACCACTTGAATTTTCCAATACCTCTTCGGGGGAAGCGATACCGATCTTAATACGGGTGAAGTTGGCCTTTATCTTTGTATCTCTTTTGAATGCCATAACTATATAATGGGAGATTTATTCTGATGAGGAAAAAACTATAATCACATATCCTCGCCTATTACTCCATACAGAAGCTTAGACCAAGACCTTTGAGCTCGTGTAGGAGGACATTGAGAGACTCAGGAATGCCCGGTGTAGGCATGGGAGCACCCTTGACGATAGCCTCGTAAGCTTTCGAACGCCCTACGACATCGTCACTCTTGATGGTCAACATCTCCTGAAGGACGTGTGCAGCTCCGTAAGCTTCAAGGGCCCAAACCTCCATCTCTCCGAAACGCTGGCCCCCGAACTGTGCTTTACCACCGAGAGGCTGCTGAGTGATGAGAGAGTAAGGACCGATAGATCTCGCGTGCATCTTGTCGTCGACCATGTGCCCAAGCTTCAAGAAGTATGTCACACCGACAGTCGCAGGCTGGTCAAACTGTTCGCCTGTACCTCCATCGTACAGATAGGTCTTACCATAACGTGGGATGCCGGCCTTGTCTGTCCACTGATCCAAATCATCGAGCGAAGCCCCATCAAAGATCGGAGTAGCAAACTTCACATCAAGACGGCGGCCTGCCCATCCGAGGACAGCCTCAAAAATCTGTCCGAGGTTCATACGCGAAGGCACACCAAGTGGATTGAGACACAAGTCCATAGGAGTACCATCTTCCATAAATGGCATATCCTCCTGACGGACGATTTTGGATACAATACCCTTGTTACCGTGACGTCCCGCCATCTTGTCACCGACCTGGATCTTACGCTTCTTAGCTATAAGCACCTTAGCGATCTGGATGATACCATTGGGGAGTTCGTCACCGATGGTTGCATCAAACTTCTTACGTCTGTACTCAGACTCTATCTCCTTAGCCTTACGCAAGTAATTGGAGATAAGTTTCGCCACGAGTTCATCGGTATGCTCATCACCGGTCCAGTTGAAGATTGCCACTTCGCCAAACTCAATCTTTGAGCACACAGCAGGGGTCAACTTTACACCCTTTGGAACAATCTCGGTGTCTTCGAAGTTACGAATACCGTTGGACAACTTATTATCTGTAAGCTGAATGAGTTTCTTGAGCATGAGCTCTCTCAATTCAGCAAGATTTTCCTCCATCTCCTCGTCAAGCTTCTTGACGATTTCACGGACGCCACCCTTATCCTTCTTACTGTGCATAGCCTTTGAGAAGAGGTGGGTCTTGATGACAACACCACTTAGAGAAGGGTTCGCCTTGAGAGAAGCGTCCTTAACATCACCGGCCTTATCGCCGAAGATCGCATGCAGAAGCTTTTCCTCCGGAGTAGGATCGGACTCTCCCTTAGGAGTGATCTTACCGATAAGGATGTCTCCGGGATGTACACGAGCACCGACACGGATGATACCTCTGTCATCGAGGTCTTTTGTAGCCTCCTCGCTGACATTAGGGATATCCGAAGTGAGTTCTTCGAGCCCACGTTTTGTCTCACGCACCTCCAAGATGTACTCGTCCACGTGTACCGAAGTAAAGATATCTTCACGTACCATGCGTTCGTTGAGCACGATAGCATCCTCATAGTTATACCCCTTCCAAGGCATATAAGCCACCTGCACATTACGTCCAAGAGCCAACTCTCCATTTTCGGTCGAATATCCTTCGGTAAGGATATCCCCCTTCTCCACTCTGTCGCCCTTACGACAAATAGGTCTCAAGTCAATGGTGGTGCTTTGATTGGTTTTGCGGAACTTCGGAAGGTTGTATATTTTGAGATTGTCCTCGAAGCTGACAAATGTATCATCTTCTGAACGATCATATCTGATCTTGATCACAGAAGCATCCACAAACTCAACTGTACCTGCACCCTCTGCGACTATCTGTGTACGAGAGTCATGTACAAGTTTTTGTTCGACACCTGTACCTACGATAGGAGCATCACTATGGATAAGTGGCACAGCTTGACGCATCATGTTCGATCCCATGAGTGCACGGTTAGCATCGTCGTGCTCAAGGAATGGGATAAGAGATGCTGCGATAGAAGCAATCTGTATAGGAGAAACGTCCATCAAGTCGATCTCTGATGGAGACACCACAGGGAAGTCTGAGCCATATCTTGCCTTGACAGCATCCTTGATGAACTTACCATTTTCGTCAAGTGGAGCATTACCCTGTGCGACAGTCTTGTCCTCTTCCGCTTCTGCAGTATAGTATTCGACTCCATTCTCCGAGAAGTCGACCTTACCATCGACCACCTTACGATAAGGGGTGGAGATAAATCCAAGGTCGTTGATCTTAGCATAGACACAGAGAGAGGAAATCAGACCGATGTTTGGTCCTTCAGGAGTCTCGATAGGACAGAGACGACCATAGTGCGTATAGTGTACGTCACGAACCTCGAAACCAGCACGGTCACGGCTCAAACCACCGGGACCAAGGGCTGACAGACGTCTCTTGTGTGTGATCTCAGCCAATGGGTTAGTCTGATCCATAAACTGAGAAAGAGCATTCGTACCAAAGAATGAATTGACAACAGAAGAAATTGTCTTCGCATTGATCAAGTCGATCGGAGTGAAGACTTCGTTGTCTCTGACGTTCATACGCTCTCTCACTGTACGAGCCATACGAGCAAGACCGATGCCGAACTGGTTGTAGAGCTGTTCGCCCACAGTACGTACACGACGGTTACTCAAGTGGTCGATATCATCGACGACCTGCTTGCTGTTCTTCAACTCTACGAGATGAGCAATGATCGCAGTGATATCCTCTGTAGTCAAGACTTTGGTCTCCTCATCGATGTTGATACCGAGCTTCTTGTTGATACGATAACGACCGACATCACCAAGGTCATATCTCTTTTCAGAGAAGAACAAGCTGTTGATCACTTCTCTTGCCGAAGCATCATCAACAGGATCCTGATTACGAAGTTGCTTATATATATGATATACCGCTTCTTTTTCAGAGTTAGAAGGGTCCTTTTGTAGCGTATTTGTGATTACCGAATAGTCCAGACCAAGCTCACTGTCATCCTTGGTGATAAGGATATTCTTTGCGCCGGACTCGATGATCTGATCCACATTATCTTCGGTAAGGAGTTCATCACGATCGACGATGACATCATAGCGTTCCATAGAGACCACTTCACCGGTCTCCTCATCCACAAGATCCTCGATCCATGAGTTAAGCACACGAGCGGCAATTTTGCGCCCGTAGTACTTCTTTAGATTAGACTTACTCACCTTGACTTCTTCAGCGATACCGAAGAGGTTGAGTATGTCCTTATCTGTTTCAAAACCTATTGCACGGAGGAGTGTAGTCACCGGCAACTTTTTCTTACGGTCGATGTAAGCGTACATGACATTATTGATGTCTGTCGCAAACTCGATCCAAGACCCCTTGAATGGGATGATACGGGCAGAGAAAAGCTTTGTCCCGTTTGGATGCACGCTCTCACTGAAGAACACACCGGGCGAACGGTGCATCTGAGATACGACAACACGTTCAGCACCATTGATGATGAACGTACCGGACTCGGTCATATAAGGTATAGGACCGAGATACACATCCTGTATTACCGTTTCGAAGTCCTCATGCTCAGGATCCGTACAATAGAGTTTCATCTTAGCCTTGAGAGGGACATTGTACGTCAATCCCCTCGAAATACACTCATCGAGAGTATACCTTGGAGGATCTATGTAATAGTCCAAAAACTCAAGAACAAAGTTATTTCTCGTATCGTGGATTGGAAAATTCTCTGCAAAGACCTTGTAGAGTCCCTCCTTTTTTCTCTTCTCGGGAGGTGTATCAAGCTGAAGAAAATCCTTGAAAGACTTCAGCTGCACATCCAAGAAGTCAGGATACTCCATTGGATTCTTAATCGATGCAAAGTTTACTCTTTGTGTAGGATTATGTGAGGACATATTAGGGAGTAATTTGTGATAATCAAAAAAGACACGAAAAGGTTAAGAACCCACTTTTGTGGATTCTTAACCATATCCTGTTAGCAAACAGGGCTAAAGGGCGGTTTACTTAAGTTCAACCTCTGCGCCTGCTTCTTCTAGAGCTGCCTTGAGAGCATCAGCTGTAGCCTTGTCTACACCTTCCTTAACTGTTGAAGGAGCGCCGTCTACGATGTCCTTAGCTTCCTTAAGACCAAGACCACAGTGTTCCTTAACTGCCTTTACGACTTGGAGCTTTGCAGCACCTGCAGACTTAAGGATTACGTCGAAAGAAGTCTTTTCTTCAGCAGCTTCACCTGCAGCAGCAGGACCTGCAGCGACAGCAACTGCTGCAGCAGCTGGTTCGATGCCATACTCTTCCTTAAGGATAGTAGCGAGTTCGCTAACTTCTTTTACAGTTAGGTTTACTAGTTGTTCAGCAATAGCTTTGATATCGGCCATTTTCGTATTGTTTTAAGTGTTTATACTTTCTGTTATTTTTAATTACGCTCTTGTAGAGTTTGTAAAACCCCATGGATGGTGTTGCCACCGGATTGAAGTGCAGAGATAACATTCTTCGCAGGAGATTGCAAAAGTGCAACAACGTCTGCGATGAGTTCTTCCTTGCTCTTGATATTTACCAAGGCCTCCAAGTTCTCTGGACCGACGTAGATACTTTCCTGTACATACGCACCCTTGAGTTGAGGCTTTCCTTCACCTTTCTTTTCGTTCTTCGTAAAGTTCTTGATCACCTTAGCAGGCACGTTAGCTGTTTCAGCGAACATAACTGCGGTGTTACCCTTTAGGAGAGGGAAGAGAGGCGCAAATGCTTCTTCATTGACTTGTGACATCGCAAGGCGGAGGAGTGAATTCTTCACTACCATCAACTTCACCTCACTCTTGAAACACTCTCTACGGAGCTCACTTGTCTTATCAGCTGGGAGAGCTTCGATGTCTGTAAGGTAGACATGTGGATATTTACCTATCAACTCGACAAGCTTCTCTACTACTAATACTTTATCTTCCTTTTTCATAATCTACGCGTTTTAAATTTCGTCAATTGATTTTGGATCAATCTTGATACCAAAACTCATAGTACTTGAAAGAAAGATACTCTTAACATAAGTACCCTTTGCAGCTGCTGGTTTGAGCTTGATCAAAGTGTTAACAAACTCCTTTGCATTCTCAGCGATCTTCTCGGGAGAGAAAGACACCTTACCAATAGATGCGTGTACGATACCGGCCTTATCGACCTTGAAGTCGATCTTACCTTGCTTGATTTCAGTGACAGCCGCAGCGACATCGTTAGTCACTGTACCGCTCTTTGGGTTAGGCATGAGACCTCTTGGACCGAGTACACGACCCAAAGCACCGATCTTACCCATGATAGCAGGCATAGTGATGATGACATCAACGTCTGTCCATCCACCTTTGATCTTTTCGATATATTCATCGAGACCAACAAAGTCTGCACCAGCAGCCTTAGCTTCTTCTTCCTTGTCAGGAGTACATAGAGCCAATACTCTTACCTCCTTACCAGTACCATGTGGGAGAGACACAACGCCTCTGACCATTTGGTTGGCTTTACGAGGATCAACGCCCAAGCGAACATCTACATCAACAGAGGCATCAAACTTTGTGGTAGTAATTTCCTTTACTAATGATGATGCTTCCTTAAGAGAGTAGACTTTCCCTGGCTCGATCTTACTCAAAGCAATCTTTTGATTTTTTGTCAGTTTGCTCATAACGTTCAAATCGATTTAGATATTTTCTGGGAAAGTTCCCTTGATACTGATACCCATACTCCTTGCAGTACCTGCTACAAGACGCATAGCAGCAGCCAGCGTAAAGCAGTTAAGGTCTACCATCTTATCCTCAGCGATGCTCTTCACGTCATCCCATGTCAATGTAGCCACCTTTTTACGGTTAGGCTCTGCTGACCCGGATTTCTTCTTAGCTTTCTCAAGGAGTTGGACAGCTACAGGAGGAGTCTTGACAATAAAGTCGAAAGATTTATCGCTGTAATAAGTAATGATTACAGGAAGAACCTTTCCGGCTTTGTCTTGGGTTCTGGCGTTGAATTGCTTGCAAAACTCCATGATATTAACCCCTTTAGCACCAAGTGCAGGGCCTACAGGAGGAGAAGGGTTTGCTGCCCCACCTTTAATTTGCAGTTTGATTTGTCCAGCAATTTCTTTTGCCATGATTAAACAGTTTAGTAATTAAGTAAATTGGTTGGATTTTGAGAAAGCGACCTTATCGAGATATGGCTTAGTTCTCTTTCTCCACTTGCATAAAATCAACTTCCATAAGTGTCTCACGACCGAACACTTTGACGAGGAGCTTGAGTTTCTTCTTTTCATTTTGCACCTCAGTGATCTCTCCGAAAAATCCGGCGAAAGGACCGAAGGCTACTTTTACTTTTTCACCGACGAAGAACTCCAAGTCGAACTCTTCCTCTTGCTCTGTCAGCTTATCCATGACTCCCAACATACGCTTCACCTCCGAAGGGCGAAGAGGAGCGGGATCCGGATTAGCTTCGAGAAAGCCCAAAACATTCGGAGTCGAACGCAGGCGATGTTGCACCTCACCTACGAGCTCAGCTTGGACAAAGACATAGCCCGGATAGTATGGACGATCTTTCGAAACCTTCTTCCCATTGCGTATCTGATAGGTACGCTCCATGGGGATAAGGATGTCGCTCACATACTGCCCGAGGTCAGTGTGCTTCATCTCTTTCTCTATATACTCCTTTACCTGCAACTCCTTACCATTGACGGTACGGAGCACATAGTAATGCCTCTGATTATTGTTAGACATAAACCTACAACAACTCAGATGATTAGTTTATAGATCTGCTTGATGATGACTTCGAATCCCTGGTCCACAAGGAAGACGAATGCCGACATGATTAGGGAAGCAATCAAAACAATGACAGCACTGTTCGAAAGCTCCTTAGCTGTTGGCCATGATACTTTGTATCGAAGTTCATTATAGCACTCGCCTAAGTAAGAAGACAATCTCACAAAGACGTTTTTCTTTTCTATAGCGTTAGGATTAGCCATATTAAAATCCATTTTTTCTTATTGGCACGGGTTGAGAGACTCGAACTCCCGACACCTGGTTTTGGAGACCAGTGCTCTACCAACTGAGCTAAACCCGTATATTTCAGATGAAGTCAGGACTTCCCCACCAAGTCGGCAAACCCGACTTCATCTGATATTTTATTGTTCAGATAAGGTAATCTGATTAGTCTAATAGTTCTGTGATCTGACCGGCACCTACAGTACGTCCACCTTCACGAATAGCGAAACGAAGACCTATGTTACATGCTACCGGATAGATAAGATCTACTGTGATAGATACGTTATCACCTGGCATTACCATTTCAGTACCTTCAGGAAGAGTGATCTCACCTGTCACGTCAAGCGTACGGATGTAGAACTGTGGACGGTACTTGTTGTGGAATGGAGTGTGACGACCACCTTCTTCTTTCTTCAAGATATAGACCTCAGCCTTAAATCTTGAGTGTGGCTTCACCTGACCTGGCTTACAGATAACCATACCTCTCTTGATTTCGTTCTTATCGATACCACGGAGGAGAAGACCTACGTTGTCACCGGCTTGACCTTCATCAAGAATCTTGCGGAACATTTCAACACCGGTTACAACTGACTTCATACCTTCAGCACCAAGACCGATGATCTGAACTTCGTCACCTGTGTGGATGATACCGGTTTCGATACGACCTGTTGCTACAGTACCACGACCTGTGATAGAGAACACGTCTTCAACTGGCATCAAGAATGGCTTATCGATGTCACGTGGAGGAAGTGGAATCCATGTATCAGCAGCTTCCATAAGCTCCATGATCTTGTCTTCCCACTTAGCCTCACCGTTGAGTGCACCAAGAGCAGAACCGCGGATGAATGGAGTATTATCGCCATCGAACTCATAGAATGAGAGCAGCTCACGCATTTCCATTTCAACAAGCTCAAGCATTTCCTCATCTTCGACCATGTCACACTTGTTCATGAATACAACAAGGCGTGGCACGTTCACCTGACGAGCAAGAAGGATGTGCTCACGAGTCTGAGGCATAGGACCATCAGTAGCAGCAACTACGATGATAGCACCGTCCATCTGAGCAGCACCGGTAACCATGTTCTTTACGTAGTCGGCGTGACCTGGACAGTCAACGTGAGCGTAGTGGCGGTTAGCAGTTTCGTACTCAACGTGTGAAGTGTTGATTGTGATACCTCTTTCCTTTTCTTCTGGAGCGTTGTCGATAGAATCGAATGAACGCAATTCCGAGAGACCCTTCTTAGCAAGCACTGTTGTGATCGCAGCAGTCAAGGTAGTCTTACCGTGGTCCACGTGACCGATGGTACCGATGTTCACGTGCGGTTTCGTCCTGTTAAAATGTTCTTTTGCCATAGTTTCAATACAATTATAATTGAGTTAAATAGTCTCTTTTTACTTACTCTGATAGAGCACAACGCCCGCCTATTCTCCTACTTAGGAGACCATGACAACCAGGCATCGCACTCTTCCTGTAGACCGATCAGAGCCGATGCCGGGATTTGAACCCGGGACCTCTTCCTTACCAAGGAAGTGCTCTACCCCTGAGCTACATAGGCATTATTAAAAATTTGGAGCGGAAGACGGGGCTCAAACCCGCGACCCTCAGCTTGGAAGGCTGATGCTCTATCGACTGAGCTACTTCCGCAGTCATTGAAAAGAAGCAGTGGGCAGTGATGGATTCGAACCACCGAAGGCGTAAGCCAGCTGAGTTACAGTCAGCCCCATTTGGCCACTCTGGTAACTGCCCTTAAAGTTTCCTCCTTTTCAATTCTTTGAGCCTCTTGTCGGATTCGAACCAACGACCCCGAGATTACAAATCACGTGCTCTGGCCAACTGAGCTAAAGAGGCAATTATTGTCGTTTGACAACCGACCAACCACCGTAAGCTAACCAAAGCCTGCGCCACAGTGGCTAATCGGTTGCAAAGTTAAGTATTAATTTTTAATCTGCAAATGTTTCGTCTTATTTATTTCCCTCTCACCTTATCCTTATACTTATCGAGCTGCTTCTCCAAAGCCTCGCAAGCCTGATTTACAGCTTCTTCAAAAGTATCGGCCACCTTTTCGGCAAATAGATTATCATCCTTGACAACAAGAGTGATCTTAGCAGACTTATTATGGTTCGTTTCGGGCTTCTCCACACTAAGGAGCACTTCAGCATTGATAATATCGGCATAGAACTTCTCCAGCTTCCCGACTTTCTTCTCTGTATATTGGATCAATTTTTCAGTCGCCTCAAAATTGGTGTGTTGTACTCTTAGTTTCATGATTTCGTTTCTTTTTTTGCTCTTGGATGAGCGTTATACATTCGTTTGAGCTCCTCAAACGTGGTGTGAGTATAGATTGCCGTGGTGGATATAGACTCATGCCCCAAAAGCTCCTTTACACTCATAAGGTCGGCGCCATCATTCAAGAGAGCCGAGGCAAAGCTATGTCTCAACACGTGTGGATTCTTCTTGGTGTATTGTTCCAAAGGAGCGAGTGCCCGACGCACGACCGCATACACATACCCTTCATTGACAGGCACACCTTTGCTGTTGACGATCAAGCGATCAGTAAGAGGATTCCACTCCTGCCTATGACGCAAATATAACTTTATTTTCTCAAGAAGCAAAGCCCCAAAAGGTATAATTCGCTCCTTTTTTCGCTTTCCCAAGACTTTCATCTGACACTGTGCCATATCGATACTCGGGAGGGTCAAAGAAACAAGCTCTGCACGCCTCATACCGGTCTGAAAGAGAAGATCGGTGATGAAAGCATTTTCCAGACGATTCCAGACATCTGAGGAGCCGACCTCCAGACCTTCCTCAAAAAAAAGGTACAAGGTCTCGATATGATCAGTAAGCGTGGCAGCATCCACAAATGGAGGTAGACTCTTACGACTTTTCGGAGGCTGTACGGTCGCAAAGGGATTAGACTTCACCTCCCCCTGCTTAAGTAGATAATCATAAAGCCCACGGATGGCACTCATCCTGCGATGTATGGTACGAGGAGCATCCCCTTGCTCGGCAAATCCGATGACAGCCTTGCGTGCCATACGTTTATCCACTGCATTGATGTACCTCACCACAGCTTCTCCATCATCAGGGTCGATACCCTGCATCCTCAACCACTTGAGGAGATCTCCCCGATAAGCAACGAGAGTATGAGACGAAGCCCCCTTCTCATATGCCAAATGAGCAGTGAAGTCTTCTATGATATCTTGTACTTTCATCACAATAAAAAAAACTTCGATCAGTATTCTCTCAACAACCATTCGGCAAAGAAGTGATCATACACCCGATAGCTCTCACCCTCCGATACGACCAAGTCATGTTTAATGAGAGACTTCATGGCTGCCTGCACCGAACTTGCCGAAGAAAGATTATACTTTCTTATAAAAGCGGATGAAGTCACACCTTGCGCTTCACCCTCTCGAGCAATAGCCTGCAAGACCAGCTTCTGCTTCGGAGCCAAACGAGCCAAAATATCCTTATAGACATGCGCCTGCACTTGGATGATGTTCTCTCGGGCGACCTCCAACTTCTCAAGTCCACACCTACCACCCTCAGGTGTGAGAGCGAAAAGCTCATTCATCATCATCTGAACAAACCATGTCGCTCCGCCAAAAAGGTTGTACACCTTCTCCACAACCACTCTATCAACCAAGCGTCCACATTCGGCAAAAAGACGCTCCGCAAAATCGGCATAAACATCCATCGGGATAGCGTCAAGCCCCATGGTAATAGCACTCTGATAGAAGGGCTTCGACGACGAATTGAACATATTACTCATCAGATGTTGCTTACTACCGGCAAAGATGAAAGAAGTCTGCTTACAACGCTGTATCTTAGTGCGCAAGAGTGCCTCCACACTATTACCCTCATAAGTCCCGACCTGCTGAAACTCATCGATTGCAACAATACAAGGCTTATCCGCAGTCTCCAGATACTCGAAGATCTCATCGAGGGTAGTCTGTGGTGTCTGAATATCCCCAAGCCCGATATCGAATGTCGGCTCTCCGGTGAGGGCATCGAGCCTGAACCCCATACGCAAAGATGTGACAATCTGAAAAAAGCCCTCTGCCCAACGGGTTTTCTTGGGTTTAAGTTCCTCATATATTGTCTTACCGAGCAGATACACAAACTCCGCCAATGATGTCGTTGCATAGATGTCCACAAAGAAAGTATGGTAACGCTCCCTCACTCGTTCTTGCGCAAAACAGTGCTGTATCAGCCCCGTCTTTCCCATACGACGAGCCGCCACAAGAGCAACATTGCGACCATTGTCTATCTGCTTGATCAGAAAAGCTGTCTCCTCTTCTCTATCACAGAAATACCTGTCCGAAACATATTTCCCCAACACAAAGGGGTTCATGACCATATCTTTTCCCATAATTTCAGATATCATTTATTGCAAATATAATAATCAAGATCACAATAACCACGAATCCATCACCCTTATTTTTCATCGGGCTCAAAAATCTCCGGCATAAAGAATCTCTCAAACTCAAGTTCCCACAACACCTTTACCACCTGATGCAGAATGACACATCCCTCAGATAGAAGCCTTCAAATCCCCGTACTATTCTTCCAAATAAGGTGCTTTTATATCTGAAATATATGTAGTATCTTTGGCTGACTGTTACTCTGACAAGGAGCTTCTCGATATGCAAAGATTATCACAACTAAATATCTAACTTTTATCATTTACAACTATGAATTTTCCTGAAAATCTAAAGTACACTAAGGATCACGAATGGATCAGACTCGAAGGTGATGTAGCTTACATGGGTATCACTGATTTCGCTCAGAAAGAGCTCGGTGAAATCGTCTATGTAGACGTGGATACAGTAGGCGACACCCTCAACGCAGACGATGCTTTCGGTTCGATCGAAGCAGTGAAGACTGTATCAGACCTCTTCACTCCTGTGGCTATCGAAGTCCTCGAAGTGAACGAAGCTCTCGAAGATGCTCCCGAACTTGTCAACGAAGACCCATACGGTAAGGGTTGGATCGTGAAGGTTAAGGTCATCGAGCCATCAGAAGTCGATGGTCTCCTCTCTGCTGCTGCTTATCAGGATCTTATCAAACAATGAAACCTGTCGTAAGTATCATCATGGGGAGCACATCCGATCTCCCATTGATGAAAAAGGCTATGGAGCTCCTTGAGGAGATGCAGGTGCCTTTCGAGGTACATGCCCTCTCAGCTCATCGCACACCCAAAGAGGTCGAAGAGTTTGCGACAGGTGCCGAAAGCAGAGGGATCAAGGTCATCATCGCTGCAGCAGGCATGGCGGCACACCTCTGCGGGGTGATCGCCTCCATGACGACACTGCCGGTCATTGGTGTCCCCATCAGTGCTTCACTCGAAGGCCTTGACGCACTTCTTGCCATCGTACAGATGCCTCCGGGTGTCCCCGTGGCGACAGTAGGCATCAATGCTTCACACAACGCCGCACTCCTCGCAGTACAGATGCTTTCCCTCTCGGATACAGATCTGGCTCGTCGCTATGCTCAGTACAAAGAAGACCTCAAGGTCAAGATCATCAAGGCGAACGAAGAGCTCTCCGGCATCAAATATACTTACAAGACAAACTGATAAAGCCTCTTCTCAGGCAATACCAAAGGCAGTGTCAAACGATTACGTTTGACACTGCCTTTTTTGGACATCGACTTGAGGACATTACGCTAGACCCTTTGCCTCAAGTGCCAACAACTGCCAAAGATATCGGGCTATTGTTGCATGGGGTGTGGTCTTCAGAGCTTCGGTGTAGAGCTTTTGGGCTTGTCGCTTGAATGAGGGCTGTCGGGAGACTTTCTGAACGCATCGGGCAATATGTGAAGCCTTCCATCTGTGTTGGGGAATACGTATTGCCGAACCGAAGTTTTGGAGATTGTCGAGATTGATTTTCTGTTCGGGCTGTGTTGCGATCCCAACGAGTGGTGTTTGGCTCATGATTGCCGTTTGCAGTGTTCCCTGACCGCCGTGACAGACAACCACGTCCACCTGCTTGTTGATATCAAGTGCAGGGACAAACTTGTCCGTGATGTACACATTTGGATTTTGAGAAACGGCCTTTGCCTCCTCAATGGGACAAATCCCCTTGGGCGAAAGGATGATACCACTCCATTCATGACCAATAGGGGTATCAAACAACTTGACAACCTCGATGAGAGCCTTTTTATTGCCCGAACTACCCAGTGTGCAGTAAACTTTCAGGCGACTATTTTCCCGACTGAGGATATCCCTAATCTGTGGTTCCTCGATGTCACTTTGAGTCGGAGCGGAGAAGACCGGGCCGGTAAAAAGAAACTCTTTCGGAAAGGAGCCTTGATCATAAAATATAGGGAAATCGTTGATGAGGTAGAGGCCGGATCTGAGCATGGTGAAAATGTTTGTCAGGTCCTCACCTTGCCACCCCAGACTAAGAGCAGCTCGACGGATATTACTGTGTCGAAGAGCAGGTAGACGTCCACGCATCCCCTTCGGTACATGACGTATGATGAACCTTTGCCACCCGAGAGGCAGGCGTGACAGCAGCATCTCGTCGGGGAAGGAGGTCAGCATATCCATAAAACTCTCCGTGAGCGGGATAGGTAAGAAGCAAGCATGGGGAGTATTCGGGATAACCATCCTGCGAGCGATACTCCCGACAGGCCAAAAACCATGTATAAGCAGGTCGGGGCAATAGTCTTTGTAGACATTCATTTCACTCGCAATAAGCTGCTTGGCAAGAGTAGGGTCTCCGATAAGCTCGCCAAACTTGGATCGAAAGTCTTCTTGGTATTGAAGACCCTCAAACCTCGGGCTTGCCTCATAGATCTGAAATCCTTCATCCCTTGCGACCTGCTCGAAGCGGCTTCCTCTCGAAACAAATGTAATCTCAGGGATGATACCTTCTGGAGCAGAGTCTCTCAATACCTTGGCAATCTCAATGGCTCTGGTCGCATCCCCGGCATTCTGAAATATCGTCGCAATCAGTATCTTGACATTTCGCATATCGGATGTATTTTTTTATGAAGACTGATCTTTGGGCTAAAGGTACACAAATATATGAGAGGTTATTTTTAACAGCTTCGAAATATAAGACTGATCTTTCGTCGCTTCTTCATGAGGATAGAATTCAAGTCTCATTGACAAGACATATTTGACACAGGGAAAAAGGGATAAGAAAAACGGTCTTGCACACGTGGCAAGACCGCTTGGTATTTATAGTGAGGCTCGGGAAACTGACGGAGAACAGAATGCTTTCTGTCACAGGGCAGAAAAGATTCTGTCGGCGTACAGAGAGTGTTCTGTCGAGAGACAGAAAGTGCCCAAAACTTGGGAGCAGCTTTAGAAATTTATCACTTTGAAAGGAGGGCTTTGACAATGTCTGCGATGAGCTTACCATCGGCACGACCACTGAGAGCTTTTGTCGCTGCACCCATGACTTGCCCCATGCCTTTCATGTCGCTGACACCCAACTGGGCGATGATGGCACTGACCTCGGCACGCACCTCGTCTTCCGAAAGTTGTTGAGGGAGATACTCCTTGAGAGCTTCAGCCTGCGCCTCCTCGACCTCCGCAAGATCCGGACGAGACTGCTCACGATAGATCTTGGCACTCTCTTCACGTTGCTTGACGAGTTTAGCGATGATCTGAAGAGCCTTTACATCCTCCAGCTTGCCACCGGCGTCCTTTGCAGTAAGGGCTTCGAGGAACTCTTTCTTGACGGCTCTGAGGGCTTCCAGTCTCACCTTCTCTTTTGCCAACATGGCTTTCTTGATCTCGTCGTTGATCTTTTCGACTAATGTACTCATATTTTGTCTCTTTCTTTTGTATTTATCATCTGCCGAACATGATGAGTTCGTCATCGAGTTCGGGTTCATCATTCTTCGTATTTTCAGGCTCCATCACAGGTACTTCTTCATGAATGGGTTGGTGAGAACCGACTCTTTGTGTCTCCTCTTTATTGGTCTGAGACTTCTCGCCTGCGCCCTTGCGTCCGGCTCGATAACGATCGACCGTATTGCTACTACGCTTGAGTGTAGGCGTGTCGCAGATCATGGAGATAAACGTCTCGTCCTCCAACTCGTCCACGGTAAAGATGACCGAAGTCTCAGTACGGAACGTGGTCTCGCCCTTCATCTCGTCTCCGTAATACTCCTTGATCTTCTCCATCGCAGTCTCATCGGTGATGAGTGTCTGAACATCGAAGCCTGAAGCAAGAAGTGTCACTCTGACCTGATCGCCGAGACTCTCATCCTTGCCACAACCCCAGATGAAGTCATAATCTCCGAGGATACGTGCCATGAAACTATTGAGGTGATCAAAGACCTCAGTGTCCGGCTGAGACTGCTCGCTGTAAGTGATATAAAGAAGGACACGAGAAGCCTTCTGAAAGTTACTCGTATTGACCAAGGGAGAGTGAAGGGCATCTTTGATCGCATCGTAGACGCTGTTCGGCCCGGATGCGAAGCCTCTGCTGATGATCGCAAGACCACCGTTGGTCAGGATTGTGGAAACGTCGGCAAAGTCTACATTGATGTCTCCCTCGTCCGTCACAAGTTCGGATATCGATCTCGCCGCCGTGGTGAGAGTCTCATCGGCACGCTTGAAGGCTTCGCTGACCTTGAGATCCGGATAGACCTTGCGGAGGAGTTCATTCTTGATGACAAGGATGGCATCGACATTTTGGCTCATCTCCTCTACCCCCTTGATGGCTTGCAAGATCTTGCGCTGACCCTCAAAGAGGAAGGGTATCGTCACGATCCCCACGGTGAGGATCCCCATCTCCTTGGCTATGCGAGCGATGACAGGAGCAGCCCCCGTACCTGTACCACCACCCATACCGGCAGTGATGAAGACCATACGAGTACCATCGGAGAGTGCCTTGCGGATGTCCTCCTTACTCTCCTCGGCCGCCTGCTGAGCACGCTCGGGGCGGTTCCCTGCACCAAGGCCCATCGTTATCTTCTCCCCGATGCAGAGAGTGGTCGGGATGCGACTCTTGTTGAGGTGCTGACGGTCGGTGTTGCACAGCAAGAAGCTGACATCCTTGATATGCTGATCGTACATGTGGTTGACGGCGTTACCGCCACCACCACCTACCCCTATCACTTTGATGATAGAAGTGTTTGCCTCTCTCTTGTTATTGATATGTAATAGTTTGTCTTCCATACTTAATCTTCTTCAACAGGTATCAACCAGCCCAATAGCTTATCCACGACGCCCTTTGCACCACTGTTTTTGGAGGAAGGTTTGGACGAGACCTTCTTTGAGCCACCCTTACCTCCGGCTTTGATGACATCGATTGGTTTTTCCTCAGGTGGAGGCAACTCGTCTTCGGAGAAGAGCGGTTGTTGCTCACCTTCACGGCTATTGATGTAGTCATCTTCGGGATAAGAATTATCCTGCACAAGGGACTCAGCAGTTTGCTGTGTCTGCTCTACGAAAGGCCTCTCGACACAATCCTCCGACGCATAGTCGATCATTGCGTAGAGGAGGTGCAACTTGGGGTTGTTGATGTAAGGAGTATTCTGTCTGTGATTGGGGATAAGTGCCGAAGCCACCTCGACCTTCATCTTGAGGGTCTCGTCCAATCTCTCCAAAAATCCTCTCATTTCCGACCCACCACCCGTGACGACAATACCACCACCGATGTCGTCGGGCTTGATCATATCCTTGAGATGATGGACGACATTGTCGATGATCTCCTTGGTACGAGCCTCGATGAACCTGCACAGCTCATACTTCGAGATCTGCTTGGTCGAAAGTTTGTCCGCAGCATTGACCTCGATCATCGACTTGTCACTGGCCTCAGCTATCGCCGATCCGTCCTGCTTCTTGATGCGCTCCGCCTCACTCTCCGTGATGTGCATGGCCATGATGTCCTTGGTGATATTTTGAGCACCGAGGGGGATCACACGTATGCCGGTAAGGAGCTCGTTTCGAAAGACACATATCGTCGTACTGCCACTACCGAAGTCGATGAGTACACAACCCAGCTTTTTCTGATCCTCATTGAGGAACGTCTTGCTCAGCACGAGAGGGGCAATGGGTAGTCCGGCAAGCTCGAGATTGAGCTTTCGTTCGACGACATTCTCGACATTGCTGCGTATCTGAGGGTTCGCCACGATAAGCTGAAACTTGGCATCGATCTTGAGTGCCTGCACCCCTATGGGCGAAGTCGTATAATTGCTATTGATGAAGTATTGAGGAGAGTCTATAAGGAGTCTCTCGTACTTGTCATGTGAGAAGCTCTCGACCTGACTGTACAAAGTCTCTATATCCTCCTTCGTGATCTCGTGAGGCGTGTCAAAGGCTAACGACTCGATATGCCGGACGGTGCGCAGCGTATGCCCCCCAATGTTCGAATAAACCTTGGTGATACGCTTTCCGTACAGTTTTTCGAGACGAGAGATGACCGACTGTGCTTTCTGCGCAGCCTTCTCCATATTGTAGATGACGCCCCTCTTGATACAATCATCGGAGGGCTCGTCGGCATAGTAGAGGATGTCAAACTGACCGTCGGCCAACTTCTCAGCCAACGCTCCCTTAATGACAGAGGTCCCAAAGTCAATGACGACTACTGTGGTGGTGCTATTTTGTTGCATTTAAAGATATGTGGAGAGTGTTAGATTGGGGCGACAAGGGTCGAAAAAAATACTCGTAAAAACACATATTTTTGTCCCTCCTGCGCCTTCAAGCAAATATAAAACTTTTCTGCCAACCACAGGGGGCATTTATAACACTTTTTTTTGACACCAGGTTGATTTTTATGGCTTTGGATAAGAGAAGAAAGAGTATGAGCCGTTTTTTTGCGATGACAGACCGAAACCATCCGTCATCGATGATATCGTAGCGAAAAAAGCATACATTCGGAGCATTTGCGATTTAGAGTGGAAGGGGCTGAGAGCCCTATGGCAATGTAACTGTCCGAGACATGAGATTTTCAGCCTCTACTTGTGTAAAATCCTAAAATGAGTTATTTTTGTTTCTGCATAAAATCTAATCGCATACGCCAATCTCAATATTATTACGATGACACAAGACCATGCCATTGAGGCCGAAAACCTCAGACTCCTCTCCAAACCTCGTGGAAGTATAGAGGTGATCTGTGGCTCGATGTTTTCGGGGAAGACGGAGGAGCTCATGCGCCGTCTCAAGCGTGCTACCATCGCCAAGATGAGGGTAGAGGTATTCAAGCCTGAGACGGACAACAGATACTCGGCTTCTGATGTCGTCAGCCATGATCGCAAGGCCATATCCTGCACTCCCGTGGCGCATTCGAGCAACATCGTACTCATGGCTTCGGATGTGGATGTCGTGGGGATCGACGAAGCACAATTTTTCGACAGCGGCATCGTCGATGTCTGTCAAGCCTTGGCCGACGATGGCATCCGTGTCGTGATCTCGGGACTGGACATGGACTTCATGCGTCGCCCCTTTGCACCCATGCCTGCGCTCATCTCCATCGCCGACTCGGTGACGAAGGTACATGCTGTCTGTGTGTCTTGTGGTGCTCCGGCCAATTATTCATTCCGTCTCGTCGAGGGTGATGATCAGGTACTCCTCGGAGAGATCGGTGAGTATGCACCCTTATGTCGATGTTGTTATCTCGACAGGGTCAAGTCTTCATCTCAAAAATAACATCTGCCATGGTTGTCACCGAACTTGATCTACCCGGAGTATTGCTCTTGGAAGCCCCCGTATATAAGGACAGTAGAGGCTGCTTCTATGAGTCGTTCAACCAAAAATGCTGGATCGACTCACCCATCGGCAAGGCCGGTCAAAAACCATTTGTACAGGACAATGTCTCGGTCTCTCATCGAGGGGTGTTCAGAGGCATGCATCTCCAGCGTGCGCCCCATGCACAGAGCAAACTCGTACGTGTTCTCTCAGGCAGGATCATCGACTTCGTCCTCGACGTCAACCCCTCATCACCGACCTACGGCAAGAGCATAGCAATCTCGCTCGGAGCCCACTCGGGACAAGCCCTTTATATCCCTGCCGGATACGCGCATGGCTTCCTTGCCCTCGACCCGAACACGGTGCTCCAGTACAAGGTGGATGAGAACTATCACCCCGAGAGCGAAGAGACCTATCACTACACGTCTGTGGCAGAACTACTGTCCCGATACTATTCACTCGATGACCTCATCTTGTCGGAGAAAGACCTTGCAGGGGTATCGCTTTGAGTGAGAATGACTATCTTTGCAAGACCCACAAGTGGGGAAGGCAAATAGTTATATCCCAATGAAAATAGCACTTATAGGATACGGAAAGATGGGGCATGAGATCGAGAAGATCGCTCTCCAAAGGGGACATAGCATCGTCTCCATCGTGGACCGAGACAACCCTGAAGCCTTGGCTTCGGAGGCTTTTCTGTCCGCAGATGTGGTGATCGAATTCACGACCCCCGATACTGCCGTACAGCACTATACTTATTGTTTTGAGCATGGACTCCCTATCGTCTCCGGCACTACCGGTTGGCTCGCTCGTCGCGAAGAAGTGGAGCGTGTACGCAAGACCTGCGACGGGGCTTTCTTCTATGCGTCGAACTTCAGTGTCGGAGTCTATATCTTTGACCTCGTGAGCCGTCATCTGGCTCGTCTCATGAATGCCCACGATACTTACGATGTGCGTATGGAGGAGGTGCACCACATTCATAAGAAGGATCATCCCAGTGGCACGGCATTGTCGTTGGCCGAGGGGATCTTGTCCGAACTCGAGCGTAAAGCCACGATCGTACCCTTCTTGGATAGTGAGACTCCTGCAATACCTGCAGATGGACTTGGCATAGCATGCTCCCGAGAGGGTGAAGTCCCGGGCATCCATCGCATACGATATGAGTCGGACATCGACAGCATCAGCATAGAGCATTCGGCAAAGGGACGTCAAGGCTTTGCCTTCGGTGCCGTCCTCGCTGCCGAATACCTCAAAGGGAAAAAGGGCACTTTTGGAATGAAAGATATGATGGGCGTGTGAGTATGCCCTCAAGACTGATAGATTATGAATAAGATAGACTTTAAGAACATAAGCCGTAAGACTTGGTTGAGGTTCGCCCTCTATACAATAATGCTCATACTCTTCACCATCTGGGTGGATAGTTTTTGGGTATTTCTCATCATCTTCCCGATACTTTTTGACGCATTTTTCACCAAGGTCATCCGCTGGAGGTGGTGGGAGGATCACCCCAACTCCACTCTCCGAAGCACGATGAAGTGGGTCGAAGACCTTGTGTCTGTACTCATCCTCGTACACCTGCTCAACCTGTTTGTCTTCCAGCAGTTCAAGATCCCTACCTCGTCTCTGGAGAAGACCTGCCTCGTGGGTGATCACCTCTACGTGAGCAAGCTCAGCTACGGCCCTCGAATCCCGATGACACCTATAGCATTCCCATTGATGCACAATATGTTCCCATGGGGGAGCAAGTCTTACCTCGACACGCCACAGTGGGGCTATCGCAGAGCCAAAGGCTTGGGCAACGTGGAGAGGGGCGACATCGTGGTCTTCAACTTCCCCGCCGGTGACACCGTAGCTCTCAAAAAGCCTGAAATAGACTATTACAGCCTTGTGCTACAGCATGGGAGAGAGAATGTCCGGACGAACAAAGCGATATTCGGCGACGTCGTCTACCGCCCTGTGGATATGCGCGACCACTATGTCAAGCGTTGTGTGGGTATGCCGGGCGACTCGCTCATGATACGTGAAAATGCACTCTTCATCAACGGCAAACGTACCGAAGATCCCGAATACATTCAGTACAATTACTTTGTGCAGACCGATGGCACGTTCCTTCCGGAGGACGAACTGAGTGAACTCGGTGTCAGTCTCGATGATCAGATGGCACTGGATGGCCGTGCTGCCGTTTATGCCGAACTCTTTGCGAGTATGCACCTCGACACGATCTCACCTCAAAATTATGGCATCGTCTACCACTTCCCTCTTACAAAGGAGATGAAAGAGAAGTTGTCGAAGCGTGCAGGAGTCCGAAAGATTGTCGTCGAGCCTACACCAACGGCTGAGAACTTCCCCATCTATCCTTTGGTGATGGACACCGGATGGACACGAGACAACTTCGGCCCTATCTTCATACCCAAGAAAGGAGCAACCATACATATCACCCCCGAAAACCTACCCCTCTACGAGCGTTGCATCCGCAACTTTGAAGGTCATACGCTTGCGGTCAAAGAGGGACGTATATTCATCGATGGCATCGCATCGGACACTTATACGTTTGCCATGGACTATTACTTCATGATGGGTGACAATAGGCACAACTCTGCCGACTCTCGCACGTGGGGATTCGTACCGGAGGATCACATCGTGGGCAAGCCCCTCTTCGTGTGGTTGTCCCTCGACAAGGACAAGTCCCTCTTCGGTGGCGGAATACGTTGGAACAGGTTCTTCACCATCCCCAAATAATCCTGCTTGTCCATCATGGCATCCTCGGTAAACAAGGTCATCAGGAGGTCAATCCTCGCACTCGTCCTCATTGCTTTGGTGGTGGGGCTGCGGACGGCCGTCTTTACGACCTATTACCTCGGAGATGCCGACACTGTGCATCTGGATGGGCTGACACCCCACACCCTGCTATTCATCAACAAACGCTCTCGTACCGTCGAGGTCTCCGATGACCTTATCTATCAAGATCCCCTGACATCAGGCACCACCCAAAGGTCGCTCATCACGCTCGGACGATGTGTCGGCAAGCCGGGGGATGTCTACCATCTCAACGACAGTATCGTACTCCCCATCCCTGTCCGTGGCGAAGAGATAAGTCTCGACAGTGCCAAGGTCGAAATGCTCCTACCGCTCCTGCTGGCCGACATGGACGAGAAGGCGAAGGACTTTTCGTACGAGAAGTTATTCAAGCTCACGAGGACAAAGAGACACCGTTTTTCACGAGATTATTTTCTCCTCAGCACGGTCTATGGCACCCATGTTTGGATCAGTAAGGAGGATATCGTAGGCCGAGTGATCGGCTCAGTGAGTTTGCCATTTTGACACCCATGATTTATCCTTCCAAGGTCTATCTCCCCACAGCCTTTCTACCCTCCGTCGCCTACATGAGGTATATTGCCCATGCCGACGAAGTCTACATCTACACGGGCGAGTCTTATCGCAAACAGACCTACCGCAACAGAGCCGATCTCATGACACCCAACGGTCGTGCTTCCATGTCCATCCCTGTGGAGAAGTACGACTATCCCCCTCCTACAACAACTACCATACACCTTTCGGAGCATGGAGAGTGGCGCGAACGCCATCTTCGCACGATCGAAAGCAGCTACGGCTCCTCCCCTTTTCTCGAACATTTCATCGACGACATCAAAGGTCTGCTGACCCATGATCACGAGCACGAAACCCTGATCTCATACAATCACCGCTGGTTGGCTTTTCTCTGTGAACATCTCGGTCTCAAACTCCCAAGCCTCACAGACACACTCCCTGTGGATGCAGTCTTCGTGAGCGAAGTCTGCGCACGCGACTATGAGCCGGAGTCATCGAGGTTCGAGAGATATTGGCAGGTGTACGAGGAGCGTTGGGGCTTCGCGCCCAACCTCTCCGTCCTCGACCTTCTGCTCAATACAGGCAACGAAGCCATCCTCTACCTCCAAAGCCGATAACCTCTCTCCTCAACAGTCCCTGAATCTGAGAAAACAAGTCCTTTGACTTGTTCTCGAAAGTCGTTTGATTTGTTCTTGAAAGTCCTTTGACCTTTTTTGTCCCACTCAATGCCCGAACCGTGATGGGGTCAACTGTCGCAGCACGGGCAAGTCAAAGCCACGTTGCTCAGCCAAGGTCAGGAGCTCCTGTGTCAGATGCTCCATCTCTCCCCGGGCATTGAGAGAATGTCCGAGGACGAAAGTCTCTGCCCATCGGGAATCAAAGAGGCATGCCAGCACGGCCCTTATCATCCACACCGGCACGAAACGTATCAGTCCGAACCTCTCAGGTCGGATACCTATACCCGACTGTCGGATGAAGGCGAGCGTCTCTTTCAGGGCTTTGGCGGCAAGGGTGAGGACTGTCGTGTTTCGTACCAAGGTGCGATTGTCACCCCCATCGAGGTAGAGGGCGCAAGCCAAAGGGCACACGAGTGCCAGATGGGTCTTCTGCCAAGCATCCATATCCCTCCGGATTTCGGTCGCAAATCCCGCCCCATCAAGCAGTTTTCGCAATTTCTTCATCCGTACCGATCGTTCCCCTCCGATTTCACCCAATACCGTCGGCTGTACCATCTTCTTGGTGAGGCCGTAACACACGACACCCTCACGGATCTCTCCACCTGCGCCCGGGAAAGCCGGGAGCACCCGGCCTTTGCCCAACACCTCTTCCCACAGATCGTAACCCCGAGCATTGTTCACCATGAACACGAAAGTCTTCGAGCGGTTTGAAGCAAGCAGAGGGAGTGCCGACATGACTTGTTCGGCACGGAGGCAGACGAACACATAGTCGTAGACCTCCTCGGCGTCAAGGTGATCGATGACACGGACAGAGGGCTTTAGGAGCGAAGTCATCGAAGCACCGGTCACGTCTGTCCTTTGGAGCCGAAGCCCGTCACTTCTCAACTCCTCCAATCTCCGTCCACGAGCCAAGAGGGTCACCTCTGAGCCACCGAGAGCGAGCAGTCCGCCATAGATCGAGCCGATGACGCCGGCACCGAAGATCAAGATGCGTCGTGCAGCCATCTATTCAGTTTTTTTCGACAGAGGTTGTCCTTGTCTGCCCTCTCATGGTCACCAATGCGATGAGATAGAAGAGGGAGAAGATGATGTTGAACCAGCCTCCTCCGATGATGACGGGCAAAGGCGTAGGCAAAACGCTCCATATCGCCCCAAGCCAGACCGTCACGATGGGGGTGAAGAGCACTGCCCATCGAGGGAAGTCCGTGTGTTGGCGAAGGATAAGGCAGGCATAGAGCGACCACCCCAAGCCCAGAAGGGCAAAACCTATCCCTCCGAGCCAAGAGAGATAGCTGAGTAAAGGTTCTATGAGCTGCGCCTGCCCTTCGGACGAGACAATCCCGAAAGCCGGAAAGAAAGCGTGATAAGCCCCCGAACAGAGGATCCCCATACCAAGCAATACGAAAGTCCATCTGCCCCATTCCTTGTACGGATCCTTTGTCCTGAGATAGAGGTGATAGAAGCCCACGAGATAGAGAGCCATAGCAAACGGAGCGACGATCCCTCCGGCAAAGAGCCGTGCTGTGGGGACGTTCCCCATGAAGATCAACAGATCCTTCTCCACATCTATGAGGGGTTCGGTGGTGAAATACAACAACATATCTCCCACGAACATCAACAAACTTCCGAGCAGTCCGGCCCGAGCGGTCAGGTAAAGCCTCTTGTCCATATCAACCTCTTATCTTTTGTGTCACAATATCATACGGACAAAAGTAAGGCTTTTAACCACGCCAAAAAATCCCCATAATTAAGTATTTCGACACAATAAAATACGGACTTTCCACTTGGACTCCGAATATCATTTATAACTTTGCGGTACATTTAACAAACTGTCGGAAATCTCTCCGACATTCACAAAAACATCATAGACATGAACATCAAAATCAAACTGGCCTTCGTCGCTGCCGTCGGCCTCTTCGTGGCGTGTACTCAGCCCAACCGGCAATCTACCCTTGCCAACCAAGAAACCTTATCCGCTCCCGACACCACGATGGTCTCCATGAGGGGCAATGCACTACCCATCCTCGGTCATCAACCTATGGTCGGCGAGGTGGCACCGGACTTCACTGCTGTCCGAGTGGATATGTCCGACCTCACTCTAAACAGCCTCAAGGGCACTCGTGTCGTCCTCAACATCTTCCCCAGCATCGACACCGGTGTCTGTGCTCAGAGTGTGCGTACATTCAATGAGCGTGCCGCTCAGCTCGAAAATACTGTCGTCCTCTGTGTGTCCAAGGATTTGCCTTTTGCACAAGGTCGCTTCTGTGGAGCCGAAGGGATAGATAAAGTGATGACCGTATCGATGTTCCGCAACATGGACTTCGACCTTGCTTACGGTGTGCGCATCGCCGAAGGACCTTTTGCCGGTCTCTTCGCTCGTGCCGTCGTCGTCATCGATGAAGAGGGCAAGGTCATTCACCACGAGCTTGTGTCGGACATCTCACAGGAGCCTGACTACGAAGCTGTCGTGAAGGTACTTTCGTAAGGTCTCCTGAGTCATGAAAGACAAAACGAGCTGTGTCGAAGCCATCATCTCGACACAGCTCGTTTTGTCACATTCGAGGGGGAGTGGTGTGCCCTGCCGAGGCGGTCTGTACCTTTGGCACATCTCTGTCCCGTGACAGAATGTATTCCGCACCTCGACAGAATGCATTCTGCCGTCTGACAGTCAGAGAGATGAGGCTGAAAAAGGCATCCAAAGGAGAGGAAGCACGGGCAGTCTCTTTTTTTGTCCCACGGCATCCCCTCTTCCCCTCGGTCGAGAAAGTCTAAATCGCTCATCACGAGCTCCGAAAGAGTTAATTCCAAAGGAAATTTTAGGGGATAATCAATAAATAATAGTTTTTTTGTGCAAAATCACAGAAATAATGTGTATTTTACTTGGACTTGAAGTATAACGTTTATAAATTCGCTCTCTCAAATTTAAGCATCAATAGTCATTATATGGAAGAGAAAAATATAAACAACGGCGTAGAAGCTACTTCGGACGCCCCAAAGGGGAATGTCTTCAGCAGGGTCTATCGCTTCTATATCAATGGGTTCAAGCGTATGACCTGGGGGCGTACGATGTGGGCCATCATTGGCATCAAGCTGTTTATCATGTTCGCAATACTCAAGGCTTTTTTGTTCCCCAACTTCCTGAAGAAACAAGGGGATACAGTCGATGAGCGCACCGAGTATGTATCGTCGGAGTATGAGCGTAGAGCTCTGGAGTGAGCGATCGACAGGGACGACAAGACTTCACAGATAATAAAAAGACAAAACACTAAGAATATTCTTTATCTAAACAAAATCCAAACATTATGTTTCTAATTGACAACACTCTCATTGATTGGTCGAGAGCCCAGTTTGCTCTTACAGCGATGTACCACTGGCTGTTCGTACCACTCACCCTGGGTTTGGGTATCATCATGTCATTGGCCGAGACAAAGTATTATCGCACGGATGATCCTTTCTGGAAGGCCACAGCGATGTTTTGGCAAAAGATCTTCGGTATCAACTTCGCCATCGGGGTGGCTACCGGACTTATCTTGGAGTTTCAGTTCGGTACCAACTGGTCGAACTACTCCATGTTCGTGGGCGACATCTTCGGTGCACCACTCGCCATCGAAGGTATCCTTGCGTTCTTTATGGAAGCGACATTCATTGCGGTGATGTTCTTCGGGTGGGACAGAGTCTCCAAGAGGTTTCACCTCGCATCGACATGGCTCACCATCATCGGAGCGACGCTCTCGGCATGGTGGATCCTCGTCGCCAACGCATGGATGCAGTACCCTGCCGGCATGGACTTCAACCCCGACACGCTCCGTAATGAGATGAGCGACTTCTGGGCAGTGGCACTTTCGCCGGTGGCAGTGGTCAAGTTTTTCCACACCGTGATCTCTTCGTGGGTGCTTGGCTCATGCTTCGTCGTCGGTGTCAGTGCATGGTACCTCCTCAAGAAGCGTCAGCAGAGATTTGCGGTCGAAAGTATGAAGATCGCGGCAATGCTCGGCCTCGTGTCGATCATCATCACGATCCTTACCGGCCATACCAGCGCAAGCCAAGTGGCTCATCACCAGCCTATGAAGCTCGCAGCGATGGAAAACCTCTATGTCGGACACAATGGCGTGGGACTCAGCACAATCGGTGTAGTCAATCCGGCAAAGGAGCACTATGAAGACGACAAGTCTCCATACATCTTCACGATCGATGCCCCCAAGACGCTGTCGTTCCTTGCCTTCAATGACTTCAATGCGTATGTCCCCGGCATCAAGGATATCATCGATGGTGGATACACCATGCCCAACGGGGAGATAGCTCTCTCTGCGGACGAAAAGATCTCAAGAGGAAAGACTGCCATCACTGCCCTCGGTGAATACCGCAGAGCAAAGAAGGCCGGTGACGAAGCAAAGGCTGCTGTCGAACTCAAGACGCTCGAAGAGAACTTCCCTTACTTCGGTTACGGCTACATCAAAGACAAGGTCGACCTCATCCCCAATGTGACGATCCTTTACTATAGCTTCCGCCTCATGGTAGGTCTCGGGATGCTCTTCTTGCTCGTCTTTATGTGGGCGATCTGGCGCACACGTAAGGGTAGCGATAGGATCGTGAAGGATCGCTGGTTCCACTACGTAGCCATCGCTTGTATCCCATTCGCTTATGTCGCATCGCAGGCAGGATGGGTGGTGGCAGAGGTAGGACGTCAGCCTTGGACGATCCAGGATATCCTCCCCGTCAATGCGGCGATCTCGAACCTCTCCTCAAACTCGGTCATGGTGACGTTCATACTCTTCCTTGTGCTCTTCACTGCTCTCCTCATCGCAGAGATCAGCATCATGGTGAAGGCCATCAAGCATGGCCCGAACATCGACAAGGATGGTAAAGCCATCGAAAATGCAGGTCACTGAGCAACGGAATCACTCAAACTATAGAAACGAAAGACAACATAAGTTATGGAAACATATTTAGCACTACAACATTACTGGTGGTTCCTCGTATCTCTGCTTGGTGCCTTGCTGGTATTCCTTCTCTTCGTGCAGGGTGGACAGTCGTTCATCTTCACACTGGGTCTCGACGCGGCAGACCGCCGCATGATGGTCAATTCGGTGGGGCGTAAGTGGGAGTACACCTTCACTACCCTCGTGACCTTTGGGGGTGCATTTTTCGCATCTTTCCCATATTTCTATGCCGTCAGCTTCAGCGGTGCGTATTGGGTATGGATGCTGATCCTATTCTGCTTCGTCATTCAGGCGATCTCATACGAGTACCAAAACAAGAAAGGTAACGTCTGGGGCTCAAAGACCTATCAGATCTTCCTCTTCATCAATGGTGTCCTCGGCCCCATCCTCCTCGGCACGGCAGTGGCTACCCTCTTCACCGGAGGTAACTTTGTCCTCAACAGGGATGCGATGATTGCATTTGAGGGCAATACGACGATGAGCTCATGGGTACCCTTCCACGGGATACAGCTCCACGGCCTCGAAGCCGTCCTCAATCCTTGGAACGTCGTCCTCGGCCTTGCGGTATTCTTCTTGGCAAGGGTGAGCGGTCTCCTCTATTTCATCAACAACATCGTGGAGCAGGGTCTCCAGGCAAAGGCACGTAAACAACTCCTCCCTAATGCGATCTTGTTCCTCGTGTTCTTCTTGCTCTTCCTCGGCTTCCTCCTCACGACATCGGGCTATGCCTACGATCCTGTGACGAAGGTGGTATCGCAGGAGAAGTTCAAGTTCTTCAACAACCTCATGGCCATGCCTTACCTCATCGCAACACTTCTGGTGGGTGTCGTCCTCGTCCTCTACGGTATGGGTAAGAGCATCTTCGTCAAGGACTACAACAAGGGGATATGGTTCCATGGCGTGGGTGTCGTCCTCACAGTGCTCACCCTCCTCCTCCTTGCAGGATGGAACAACACTTGCTACTACCCATCCATCGCCGATCCACAGAGTTCATTGACGATCGAAAACAGCTCGTCTTCACCATTCACTCTCAAAACGATGAGTTATGTATCGATCCTCATTCCATTCGTACTTGCATACATCTTCTACGCATGGAGACAGCTCGACTTCCACAAGATCGACAAGAAGAGCATCGATAAGGGTGTAAACTACTGATCAAGGTCGTTTGCCTTTGAAGGATAACGATCCATCCATAATTTAAGAGGGTACTGTGCCAAATTCTGTTTTTTGGCACAGTACCCTCTTCTCATTTACATTCTCGATAAAATATGTATATCTTTGGACGTATGATGAACAGTCTTTTAAGAACGAATGCAGTATGAGAGAATATTTCTTCGATGACTTTCTCCGATCGAATGTCCCACTGACTGACGAGCAGAGGGTCATGCTCTTTGAGCACAGTATGGTCAAGGAGTACGATCGTGGAGACTTCATACTGAGTGCAGGGGAGACTTGTGTCCACCGCTTTTTTATCGAAAGAGGGGCGATAAGAGAGTATTCGATAGACCCCAAGGGGAAGGAACACTTGTTGTTTTTTGCCGTCGAGGGATGGTTTTTGATGAATGTGGACAGTGTGTTCTTCAACCTACCATCGAACCACTTCATCCAAGCCATAGAGCCCACCCGACTGCTGTTGATCAATGAGAATCAACTCCAAAAGCTCGTCCGTGAGGATCCGGCTTTTGCGGAGCTCGACAGACAACTGCTGTACGAGCATATACAGATGCTCCATAGACGGATCACGCTCCTCCAGAGTGCTTCAGCGGAGGAGCGTTACTTGCAGTTCATCAAGGACTTCCCCGAGATCCCCCTGAGAGTGCCTCAGACGATGATAGCCTCATATCTGGGGATCACGCCGGAGAGTCTGAGCCGTGTCCGCAGAGCAATCGCAAAAGGGGGATGAGACATCCTCCTATCGCTTCTTAACATAGATCAATGCCGGAGGGGGCGAAGGTCACTAACTTTGCAGTGTAAAACAAAGTTGATAACAACAGCAAAGAAAGGACCAACATTATGAGAACAAAAGATATTGCACTTGTGACAGCCCCCCAATCTTCACACTGGGTAGGTGACGGCTTCTTTGTCCACAACTTCATCCCTTCCATCAAAGGACTCTCGATGCAGGAGATGGATCCCTTCATCCTCCTCGACTACAATGCCCTTCGTGATGTGGCTCCGACAGATGTCCCCGGAGGAGTGGATGTCCATCCGCACAGAGGATTCGAGACGGTGACCATCGCCTATGAGGGCGAAGTCGAGCATGCCGACAGTGCAGGTCATGGCGGTGTCATCGGTCGTGGAGATGTACAGTGGATGACGGCGGCAAAGGGTATCTTGCACCGAGAGTTTCACGGGACAGAGTGGGCCAAGAAGGGCGGACCGTTTCAGATGGTACAGCTCTGGACGAACCTCCCAGCCAAGGACAAAATGTCTCCCCCCAAGTACCAGTCCATCACCAACGCATCCATGGGTAAGCACACTCTTCCCGATGGTGCCGGGATGATCGAAGTCATTGCGGGCGAGTATCAAGGTACAGCAGGGCCTGCAACCACCCACTCACCGATATATCTCATGAATGCCAAGCTCAACGAAAGTGGTCGAGCGGACTTCTCTTTCCCGGCTTCGCACAACACGGCTCTTCTTGTCGTCCGTGGAGCCATCCGCATAGGAGACAGAGACATTGACACAGACACCTTTGTCAAGTTTGCCCGCAATGGAGAGGACTTCACCATCGAGGCTACTCGCCCCGACACAGTGGTGCTCGTGATGAGTGGCGAACCCCTCCGCGAACCGATAGCGGCTTATGGCCCATTTGTGATGAACTCCAAAGTCGAACTTCTACAGGCTTTCGAGGACTTCAACAACGGTCGTTTCGGACACCTTGACACCAAACGATAATACCCCCTGAACACACACCTTTACCAATCTGACAGCCCACTCGGAAAATCCATTTCGAGTGGGCTGTCCTTTTTTATCTGAATCGTGATGATCGGTCAGACTTTCATACAAGACTTTTTTGGGGGGCAGTGTATCATGGGTTTCGCATACACACAAAAATAGGGTGCGTCAAGATGAGATCCATCCTGACGCACCCTGTTATTGAAGGTATCGGGGTCTGATTACTTTTCCAAACGTGCTACGAAAGTATCGACAGCTTCGGTGCATTGAGCCTTGAGAGCATCATCGGTGATGCTGAGACTTTCGATGTCGAAATTGCGTCCGAAGCTCGGAAGCGAAAACGTCGCAACGACTTCTGCGCCGCAGAGGGGGAAGGTACTCTTTCCGGCAGCAAGGACATTGGCACCACCAAGTCGGCCGGGTGAAGTACTCATGAGGAGCATGGGCTTCTGTCCAAACACCTCACGACGGACACGGGATGACCAGTCGAAGAGGTTCTTGAAAGCTGCGCTGTATGAGCCGTTGTGTTCGGCCAACGAACACACTATGCCATCGGCACCATCCATGGCTTCGAGAAATGCTTTTGTTTGTGGTGGATAACCGGCTTTTTCTCTGTCTTCGGAGAAGAGTGGCATCTCATAGTCGTTGAGATCGAGGATGCGAACTTCGTATCCGGGCATCTGTTTCAACACAGATGCGACAAGGTGTCGGTTGATTGAAGTGCTTGAAGTGCTGCCTGCAAAGGCAACGATCTTAATGGGTCTTTTTGTAGATGCTTCGTTCATATAAAATCTTTTTTTAGTTGTTTGAGTTTAAGAGAGAGGAATGATGCCGTGAACAATCGACTTATACGTGGCAGCCTATGCCAAAAAGCCTCTTTCCACAACACCATCGGGGTCATAGAAAGAGGCCGTTCTCAAAACGGAAAGACATTGTCCTTGACGACATAAATCGCTTTCAACTGAGATTTGAGGCTCTTGATATGGTCGCTAAGTAGAGAATGAAGACCGTCGGGATCTATCGTGTCTGTCTCCAAGAGGAGTGCTTCGGGTTGTTGGAGCTCCAACATTTTGCGGATGAGTGCACGATCGGAGCTGTCCATATCACGGTCGATGACAACGATGTCAAAAAGGATGCCCTGCATCTTCTCCACACCTTCTTCGGCAGTGGAGACAGCAGTGTACCTGCTCTCTGCAATGCGCTCCAAAAGGTCGATGTGCGCCTTAAAAGTTTCTCCCACGAGTAGAATGTCAAATTTCATCATAATATTCTCCTTTCTTTTTTATTATGATGCAAAGATACTGTACCACCGGAAGATGTACATTGATCTATGGTAAGAAGTATGGAGCCCCTTTTGAGGGTGAGAGATGATGAGCCTCAGCCGATTATGAAAGTCGGGGGTATAAAGAGATCAGACCTTGCGGAGACGAACCCCTCGGATGGCGTGGTTGTGCCCCTTCTCCAGGATGAGATCCGAGCGGAATCGTGTCGGCTGGATATTTTGTTCGAGATTTACGAGGTTGATCTCTTCCCAGATGCTGTTACCGAGTCGACGTGCCTCTTCTTCGGAGAGATTGGCATATCGTGTGAAGAAGGAGTCCGGATCTTGGAAGGCCGTACGCTGGAGCTTCAAAAACCGTTCGATGTACCACTCTCGTATGTCCGACATATCCGCATCTACGTAAATACTGAAATCGAAGAAGTCCGACACAAAGACTTGTCGCTTCGCCTTTCCGGGGACGGTCTGGACTTGCAAGACATTGATGCCTTCCACAATAAGGATATCGGGATTATTGACGATCTGCACCTCATCGGGGATGACATCGTAGTAGAGATGAGAGTAGATGGGAGACTCAAGATTGGGACGGCCACTCTTGACAGCAGAAAGGAAGCTAAGGAGACGGACGGCATCGTAACTCTCAGGGAAGCCCTTACGGTTGAGGATACCACGAGCTTCGAGCTCGGCATTGGGATAGAGATAACCGTCGGTAGTGATGAGGTCGACATGAGGTGTCGCGGGATTCATCGAAAGGAGCTTGCGAAGAACCCTCGCTGTCGTGCTCTTTCCTACCGCCACACTACCGGCAATGCCGATGACATAGGGGATCTTGACACCCCGACGGTGAAAAAACGTATCGTACTCTGCATGAAGCCTCTTTCGATGCGTGATGTGTATCTGCAAAAGCCTGCACAAGGGGAGGTAGACATCTTGTATCTCCTCAAACGTGAGAGGCTCATTGAGCCCTTGCAACTTCGAAAGGTTGATCTCCTGCAATGGGAAGTCCGGATGGTCGTCAAGCCGGCTCCACTCCTGACGAGTAAAGCTCTGAAAAGGCGAAAATGTCGCAGCATAGAGCGGTGGAAGCTCCTGTGTCTCGTCTGTATGTAAGTCCGACCTCATATCCCGGCTTGCAAAAATTCTGGATTAATCTAAAGTGTTGCAAATGTAAGGGTTTTCATTGATATCCCACATCAAAAGGCTCTCTAACCTCTCAAAAACAGCTCCCAAAGCTACCGAAAATCCTCTAAGGCTGGCTAAAGTCACTCATTAACCCCAACAAAATCCATAAACGCCCCCACCATCAAATATAGTCTACCACCATCAACCCACACCCTAAAACACATCTAACACTTAACCTCAACAACATTCTTCCCAAAACACTTGCACAGAAACATTATTTATCCTAACTTTGCAGAGCAAAATCTCAGGAGAGATGGCAGAGTGGTCGATTGCGGCGGTCTTGAAAACCGTTGAGGTGAGAGCCTCCGGGGGTTCGAATCCCTCTCTCTCCGCTGGAAGGTCTGGACAAAAACAGACAATAAACAGACAAAATCCTACAAGTCAATGATTTGTAGGATTTTTTGTTTGTATTTTGTCCAGCATAAAAGACACCAAAAAGACCTCAAAAGACACAAATCTGTGCCTAAATCGTTACCGATTCCATACCGGACAAAAACGGTAACGATTTGTCCAAAAATGACCTCTCGTTGTCCAAATTTGTACAGCCTGTATATATCTCACAATTAACACATTAAAAGTAGTTTTGTAACATTAAAAAGTGAGATTATGAAGAGTACATTCAAAGTCCTTTTCTACCTAAAAAAAGGGTCAGAAAAACGTAATGGAGAGGTAACAATCATGGCAAGAATTACCGTTGATGGAAGAATTTGCCAGTTTAGTACCAAACAAAGTATCCATCCCGATAATTGGAGTGTGAAAGCTGGTAAAGCAACTGGGAAGTCCTGCGCACAACTCAATAAGTTACTGGAAGACATTAAAGCATCATTACACCAAATCTACCATGAACGGCAACGGCGAGAAAACTATGTTACTGCCGAGCAAATCAAGAATGAATTTTTAGGGCATACGGAGAACCACGAAACGTTGCTGAATTTATTTCAGAAGCACAATGATGATGTGAAGCAGCTTATAGGTCTATCTAAATCTGCATCTACCTATCAAAAGTATGAAGTAACCCGCAAGCATCTTGCGAGTTTTATCCAAGCTAAGTACAATCTTTCCGATATAGCTTTGAAGTCTATAAACAATATGTTTATAAATGACTTTGAGGTCTATCTTATGACAGTTGGCAGATGTAACCATAACACGACTGCCAAGTTTATGCAGTTCTTCAAACGTATAGTCTTGATTGCCCGGAACAACGGGCTGATAGTCGGCGACCCTTTTGCCAACTATAAAATACGCTTACAAAGGGTTGATAGAGGATACCTTACGGAAGATGAAATCAAGAAAATCCTTGAACTCAACCTTGTTTCCGAAAGGCTGGAACACGTTCGGGATTTATTTCTTTTTTCTTGTTTTTGCGGTTTGGCTTATATAGATGTAGCAGGACTTAGAAAAGAGCATATCCGCAAGTCGTTTGACGGCAACCTTTGGATTATGACTAAGCGGGTGAAAACTGGAATAGATGTAAATGTACCGTTACTGGACATTCCAAAGATGATTTTGGATAAATATAAGGATAAGCTTCCTAACGGTAAAATCCTTCCTGTAATCAGTAATCAAAAACTTAATTCCTATTTGAAAGAGATTGCCGACCTTGCCGGAATCAAGAAAAACCTAACGTTTCACCTTGCCCGTCATACCTTTGCCACCACAACGACACTGGGTAAAGGAGTTCCCATTGAAACCGTTTCTAAAATGCTGGGGCATACCAATATTGAAACGACCCAAATCTATGCCCGCATTACTAATAGTAAGATTAGCAGCGACATGAAGGGACTTTCCGAACAGTTTACTGGTATTGAAAAAATCTATAAAAAAGTGGCTCAATAGTTACCTATTTCCAGTAGGTAACCAATGGGTAACGAATTAGGTAACGATTTTTATTCTAAAACATTAAAATATAAATAGATATGGAATTGCAAGTCATTCAAAACAAAATCTTTGAAGTCCGGGGATACAGGGTAATGCTGGACTTCCATTTAGCAGAGTTATATAATGTAAAGACAAAAGTTCTCAAACAGGCTGTCAAACGTAACATTCAGCGCTTTCCTTCTGACTTTATGTTTGAACTGGATAAAGAAGAGTTTCACCAACTGGTCACAATTTGTGACCAGTTCCCCGAAACCCTAAAACACAGTTCTGTCAGCCCAATGGTTTTCACGGAACAGGGTGTAGCAATGCTTTCTACGGTATTAAGAAGTCAAACAGCAATAGATGTAAATATATCTATTATGCGGGCATTTGTCCTGATGCGACAAATGGTTATCGGATATGATGAACTTCTTAAACGTATCGAGGAACTGGAAGAAAGTACAGATGCACAGTTCAGTGAGATATACCAAGCTTTAACCCAGTTATTAAGTAAACCTGACCCCAAACCAAGAAAACCCATAGGGTACAGAATACCTGATGAAGAAAAGTAACTTATCACAAATTGTGATAATCTAATGATGGCGAGCCGATAAAGCCCGCCATTTTTTATTTAGCCAGTTTCAAAATTCGGATTGCACCACGAATAACAACAAGAAAAACTACTATACCTATTATCAAATCAGGGATATTGCTTTCAAGCCACCAAACAAATAAGGCTGCTATAATAACTCCAATATTTATAATAACATCGTTTGCCGAAAATATTACGCTTGCTCTAATATGTGCATCCTTACTTTTAGTACGTTGAAGCAACCATAGACAGATGGAGTTAGCAAGTAAGGCAAGTAAGCTAATGACAATCATGGTTTTAAATTCGGGCATAATCTCAAATCCTAAGAAACGCCTTATAACCTCTGACAGCCCTAATGCTGCAAGTAAAATTTGTAGGTAGCCGCTTATAAGTGCCACTCGCTTTTTCTTTGCAATAACAGCCCCCACAGCCATAAGGCTCATACCATAAACAAGAGCATCCGCCAACATATCAAGGCTATCTGCTACTAATCCCATTGAACCTGAAATAAGCCCTGTTGTAATTTCAATCAAAAAGAAAGCGAAATTGATTGCGAGTACAATCCATAGAACTCTTCGCTGTCGGGCTGGATTATCGATAGAATCATTACCATCTGTTGCCACTGTTTCTTGAAGCTTTGCACCAAGATTAAGTGATTCAAGTTCTGTAATAAAATTACTGCTGTCGCCACTATGTGTTACAACTAATATCCGTTTTGCAAGGTCGAAATCAAGATGCTTGATAGATTTAGTATCCTGTAATTTCATGCGAATAAGGCTTTCTTCACAGGGGCAATCCATTTTTGGAATATGAAATATTGATTTATACATAATTAAAACCTTTATTATATGATACAAAAGTAATGCTTTTTTGCCAGCTTCTTTAACCGTAAACCACTCCCATAGGCAGTCATTCCATCGGGGCGGTTAATCATTTCCATTTCTATATGCAAAAGTATTTACGGCTTCTTAACGTCTTTGAAAGTTCAAGCCCTAATGGGTTTGATGTAAAAATCTTCCTGCTGCGCTTCGCTTGAGAGTATTTTTCCACAAAAACTTGCAAAGACTAAAGCCTACACTTTCCGGCATATATGAAACGAAAACGACCGACCCGACGGAAAGACGCATATAAAAAAAGTCGGATTTACGAGAAGCAGGAAAAAAGGTTATGAAACTCAACTCCCTCACCTCAAGAATCCGCATATATCTAAAAAAATCAGAAGTTATGGAAGCAACAAGTTTAAGCGAAGCAAGGATTTATGTAGGTACATACGCAAAGTACAACGATGGCTCAATCGAGGGCAAGTGGTTTGACCTTTCCGACTTTTCGGACAAAGACGAGTTTTACGAAGCTTGTAAGGAGTTACACGCAGACGAAGAAGACCCGGAATATATGTTTCAGGACTGGGAAAATATACCGGATGAATTAATAGGCGAAAGCTGGTTATCAGACAATTTTTTCGACATCCGGGATGCAATGGACGATTTAAGCGAAGACGAGCAGGAAGCGTTTATGGTGTGGTGTAATCACGGTTCACACGACCTATCTACCGAAGATGCACACGACCTTATTTCTTCTTTCAGGGATGATTTTCAGGGCAAATATAATGAAGAAGAAGATTACGCCTATGAAGTTGTAGAACAGTGCTACGAACTGCCGGAGTTCGCAAAAACATACTTCGATTATGAAAAGTTTGCCCGTGACCTGTTTATGGGTGATTACTGGTTTGAGGATGGTTTTGTTTTCCGGGCTTCCTGATTATTCACCGGGCGGGGAAACCCGCCTACAAAATAAAAGACAATGAAAATAGGCGGTTTATTCAGGTTATTGTTTCGGATGGGGTTACTGGCTTCAGTAATTTATTTTCTGTCCATATCGGCGGGTACATGGTTGTTACTGATAGTTGCATTTTTTGTTATCCGCTTTATCCTGCGGTTATTTGTATCTGTATTGTATAGCCTTTTGATAGCTGCGGTTTTCATCGCCTTATTACTCACTTTATTAATGTAAATATATGGAATCACTAAATAAAAACGGAGTGTCCACGACCCAAGAGCCGGGGCAGGAAAAATATGTAACGTTCATTGCGGGAGCGTTCAGGGGGACAGAATATTTCCAGTATGATTATCGCCATACGGATGGAGAGCTTTTCTCTACGGTAGCGAAAACGCTGGAAGAGTGCCGAAAACGGCGGGATGAATGGTTAAACAAAAAACAGTAAATTATGAAGGCATATATTTTATTTCAAACGGACGTACACAAAACGAAGTCAAGCCGGGTTTGCTTTGGCGTTTTTTCTACGGAAGAAAAAGCCATCATAGCAGCAAAAGAAAACGACTTATACAATTATCTGTCGGAAGTTGTAATCATCGAATGTGATATAGATAAATTTGAAGAATTATAAACCAACGGGCGGAAACCCCGCCCGCTACTTTCTTTCGTGAAGTGTGCTGAAAAAGAAAGTAGCAAAGAAACCGCTTTCCAAACTTTTGATTTTTATTGATGAAAGGATCCACCGCTAACCCGGTGGATTCTTTCATGTGTTATAAATTCAATCAGATGCTATCTAAAAATAAAGACCATTAGTAAAACGCCAATGGTCTTTATTTTTAGATATTTATTTCTTCATCCCACAACTCTATATCTGTGGGTGCGCTTTTAATACTTATCGCTATCCAGCACCATGAAAGGAACTGATAGACAGCTATACATACATATATTGTATTCATTCCTTTTGCTCTTCTTTCTCGTTCTCATTATTAAAAGCAAACGTTAGCTGTACCACCTGCCCGAAGCTGTCTTCGATATACACATCAATTTGTTGCTGGTCGGTGGAAGCCGAAGTATAGTATAGGCGGAACGTTTCGCCCGGAAGCGGGTACAAATCATTTGGAAGAAAAACTGTTCCGTTCGCCATCCGAAGCGTACCTTTTCCATCCGGTTGAAAATACCTGATGAAATACTTGGTATCTTCGTAATATCCTTCCCTTTGAAGTTGAAAACGTATTTCTGCCGTTTCACCCATCTTAATACGTTTTTGCACGGGCATCGTTGTTACCGTAAACGGGTAAACCTGCTGAACATCCAGCTTATCATCACAAGAAAACACCAGCAGCATTGCTCCCAGCAAGTACACCCCCATTAATATGTTTCTGATTATCTTTTTCATATCGCACTAATTTATTATGAATTTAAAACCGACCCCGAATTGTGTGTGGAACTTCCCGATGGAAGAACCAAACAGCACACGTTCACGGGCATTGATAAGAAAAACCACCCTGTCCGTCAGGTAAGTTTCCAGTTCCAGCGTAGCAGCCCCACCATAAACAAAGGCATCTTTGTTCGTGAGTGTAGAACCATCGTATAGTTCCTTATCTCCCCAGTTGCTTGTTTCATATCCGGCAAGAGCTGACAACCCGAAGGACAGAAAGAAGGTTTTCCGGCGGTCGGAAAGTATTTTTATATAATACCCGCCTTCTCCCGTAAACTGGCTTACAGGTACGGTTACATTCTTATATTCATACTCCTTATTGAAGTATTCCGCACCGACTACCCAACGGTTTCCGTTTTTGGTATAAGTGGCAAGCGCTGCACCGAAATAATACGCCGATTCCGGTTTACCGGGCTTCTTAAAGCCGTCTGCCATCCCGCCCGTAAGTTGGATTCCTTTTTGTCCGGGCAGGTAACGTTGTGCGTGTGCCAGGTTGAAAGTCTGGCACAAACACAACACTGCTATAACACAGATTAATTTCTTCATCTTACTTGATTTTAAGTTCGTTAATCACTCTGGCGTTCACAATATCCGAACTTTCGATACGGATATTTTGGTGACGGCCACCGTTCTTTTCGACCAGCTCTACCACCAGTATCTTATCGTCCGGGATGGTGAACTTTGGTAAGGTATAGACCGTGCGGACAGTGGATTTTCCGCCTATGATAATCACTTCGTTAAAACTGCGGACGGGATAAAGTACCGATTCCTGAATGGCAGTGCGCTTTGCCACCTTCTTATCGACAACCTTAAATTTAATGAAGTCCGTATCAAACGGAACATTGGAAGAGTTCTTCACCTGTGTATGGAAATAGAACATTCCGTTATGCACGTAAATTCCCTTGATTAAAAATTGTATCCCGAAACGCTTGCATCCCAAGTGGCGTATTTCTCTATCGTTATTTTTATAGATAGACTGCATTATCAGCTTTACCAGCAAAGGCGATTCATTACCTAATTCACGGAAGTAAATGTTCATCCGGGTATGGGAATAATCAGTTATGCTTTCATTCTCAAGGAAGTCTTTCATTTCGATGTTCAGCATTTCCGGCTCATTGGCGTATTTGGCATTGAAAGAATAAAAACTGCCGTCCTCACAGATAACTGAAAAGTTGGTTTCTCCCGGAAAACCTTCGGTAGCAGCTTTAACACGGATAACATTTTCTGCCCCATCCGCTTTTCCTGCGATAAGATGGTTAGAACCCAAATCCACATATTTGACAGTGGAAGGGAAGATAATGTGTACTGTTTTGGCAAAAGTGACCTGAACGCCATAAGGCGTAACCATCTGCCCGTAAGGAAATTTTTGGGTAATACCCTGAAACAAATCATTGCTTTGCGCTTTGACCGTTACCGCACCGATAACCAGTGCGAACATGATAATTAACTTTTTCATTACAAATTGATTTTTAGTTGCCGTTGGCGGGTGGATAGCCCACTTTCCGGCAGATTAATAATTGAGATTTTTTTGTGGTTATTATTATTGTTTTGTGTATAGCATTACTTTATAATCGGCCTTCAGGTTTACTTTTACCGTCCTGATTTTTTTTGAGAGGTATTGCGAACCGCCTTGCAGAACACCCCTTGTCAAATCCGACACGATGGCAGCCCCCGCATTTTGATTGACAGTAAAACTTGAGCCAAGCCCAGCCCCGATATTTGCCATACCTTCGTTCAGGGCTTGCATTTCCAGCGAGGACGGAACGGATAAACCTTTTTGCCCGTCCGAATCATAGACCACCAATTCAACCGGAATGATATTACCTTCATATTCCAATGAAGATATATTAATATCCATGCGCTCACCCTGAACCCGTGCCGTTCCTGATAACAGGCTGTTTTTCGGCATACGGATATGACCTGCCTGTAACGGCTCTAACAGGCGAAGCCGGACATTCTGCCCGTCCATTACCGACTGGTCTTCATGGATACAGGCAAGAATAGTATTCTTTCCCATTAACGACCCAGTTCCGACCGCCGTATTAAATCCAAAGTTCCGGGGCTGGCTATATGCTGCGATAAACCCCGCATCACTCATAGGTACTTGCAGTCCCGAAACGGTTTGTTCCGTTACCGCTTGTACAGGCAACGCCTGAACCTTTCCCTGTATGGATGCAGTTGGCGTTACCTGCTTTACTGCCTGTTCCTGCCCGCCATTCATGTATTTGGCTGCCAGTTCATAGGATTTTTCAAGTAGTGCCAGTTGTTCATCCGCCGTACTTTGGGTATTCTCCCGTTCATACAGCCGGGATTCCAGTTCTTCAATCTTCCGTGCCAGTTCTTCTTTTTCCGGGTCTTCTTTGGGTGTTTCGTAGAAACTTCCCAACTGTCGGTTTATATCCTGATAGGCATAAGCCGAAGATTGGACATAAGAACCATTGCGGGAAGAACCGCCGTAATAACTCCGGCTGTTATTTGCTGGTTGTTCTTCCGGCAGGTCGGCGGTCAGGCTCAAATTATCCGTAACCTTATTTTCTTCACCCAATGTAAAGCCGAAGTCCTGCAAAGAACGCATCCGGTCTTCCTGTTTCGATTTCATGGATTCCTGTTCGTAAACCGTCTTTTTATCGCTATATATCCCGTCTTCTTTGGGTAATGGAATATCGGCATTAAAACCGCCGATTTCCTCCGGCTTTACTTCGTCTTTTGAGGACGGGGCAAATATCAGCCACATACATCCGGCAAAAGCAAGGAACATCAACGGGAAGATGATAAGTTTCTTCCGTTTCTGTAATTCCTGCGGGGAAAGTTGCTTTTTCTCTTTCCCTTCTTTGTTGTTACTCGTTTCCTGATTCAAATTCTGATTCTGTTCCATATTTTTGTAATTGATAATGGTTTATACTGTCTTTCCGTTCCAGTTCCAAGCGTTCAATGTGTCTTATCTCCATAAACTCTTTCTCTGCACTCTTCTTTCCTATATTATATATGGAAGAAACCGTCCAGTAAATAGAAAGGATACTACCGCCGAGAATAAAGGTTATGATAATGATAATCCGGGCATCTTTCGACAGGCTTCCACAAGCATAGCGCAGCTTATCGTCTATCCAGTCCCGCAGGTTCGTTAATGATTTCTTTACCATAGCCCTACCGTTTTAATACTTGTAAATCCTTATTCTCCGTAATCTCGAAAGCTTCAATGGTAAATCCATGCGGGTTGTTATCACTTCTTACAGAGTTCAGCAACCGGCATCGGGTAATAAGGCTTCTTTCGGTAACACTACTTTCCCGAATAATCATTTGCCGGGCATATGTCGCCACCTGATAGGGATAGTGGTCGAAGTTGCATATTACACTATCCACCTGTACCGACTGGTTGATGTTCCCGGAAATGATACGGTTATAGTATCCCTTTTCGGATAAGTCCTTATAATAATTGAAGGCACTTTTATCCGCCAAGTATAAGGAACGCTGTATGTTCGATTCAATGGCGTTCTTATCCGGCGACAGGGTGAAAAAGAGTTCGTGGAAACGCCGAACGTGTTCCTTTGCTTCTACGGGACGGTTCTGTGATAAGTCCTGCGAAAGTGCCAGCATAAGCGATTTACCCCCATCGAGGACATAAATCTTTTCACGCTGTTTTTCCGCAAAGCTGTACGAGTTCCAAAGGGCATAGCCCACAATCCCGGCACACAGGCATACAAATACAATCCCGAACAGGCGTATTTGTTTGAAACTGGTTTCTATATTTTTTAATGACTTAAATTCCATTTTTTACTGTTTATTTTTTAATTAGTTTTCCTGAAATATTTCCGGTCGCTGCACCTGCTGCTGCACCTGCAAGGTTTCCGCCACCACTTGCTGTTTTAGAAAGATTCCGGTTCATACCACCCAATCCGCCAGCCTGAATAATCCAGTTGGATACTGTCGGGATGGTGAAGTATCCCACAATTCCGATAATCATAAAAATGATGTAAACCGTATTGGAACTGTCGGGTATAAAACTGGGGTCGTCCAATAACTGTAGATCACGTTCCAGCATTAAGACCTGAATCCGGGCAAGGATGGAACTGAATAAATCCGATACGGGAAGCCACAGATACACGCTTACATAGCGTGTTATCCATTGTGTTAAGGTTGATTGAAAGCCATCATAGACCGATATTGCAAAAGCAATCGGGCCAAGTATGGCTAATACAATCAAATAGAACGTCCGTATCGTGTCAATGACAAGGGCAGCAGCCTGAAAGAGTATTTCCAGCAGTTCCCTGAACCAGTCCCGGACTGCTTTCTTTATATTGTAAGAAGCCCGTTCCATATACATCCCCATCGTTGTAATCAAATCCGAAGGCGACCATCCCAGTTCATCCAGTTGCTTGTCGAACTCTTCATCGGAAACGAGGTAAGCGGTTTCAGGATTCCGAAGCATAGCTTCATATTCCTTTTTATCTTTCAGTTCCCGATACTTATTCATATCAAAGGTTTGCCCTTCCAGTATATTATGTGTTCCTTTCACTACCGGGGACATCACACTGTTTATCGTTCCCAGTACGATAGTCGGAAAGAACATAATGCACAACCCGATGGCGAAAGGTCGCAAAAGCGGGTACACATCTATCGGTTCGGCTCTCGATAGGGCTTGCCATACCTTTGCTGCCACATAGAACAATGCACCCAGTCCCGCCACACCTTTGGCTACCCCTGTCATATTACTGCACAGGGGCATCATATCCACATAGAGATTTTTCAAAATCTCATGCAGGTTTCCCCAATCAACGGCTAACAACGTCATAATTACCAGTATCTATCGTTAGCAGTTCCATACAAGGCTATCACACGGTCGGTATCGCTGATTTTCTTTGCCCGTAAGTAAGACACGGATATATTTTTGCGGGTATAGTAGGAAACCAAATTCCGGTAATTCAATACGGAATTATATGCTTTGTCTATCCGTTCCATACGTTCGGCATCGGTCATGGAAAGCCCGTTGATATTTACCACATTTTTAAGTTCGGTCAATACATCCGAACTTTCTTCCAGCAGTTTGGAATATCCGAAAGCAATGGCGTTGAGTTCTTCTGGTCGGAAGTTCTTATCTGATAACATTAGCTGGAAGTTGGTAACGTATATATCCGTAATCTCACCCAGCAAAAGCACGGTTTTCTGTACTTTGCGGGCATCTTTCACTAAATTGTTTACCGATTTCAAGGCATCATAATATTGCTTGCCTTGGTCGTACAATTTCTTGGTTTCCTTAAAAGTATCTACCGTATTGCCTACAATTTTTGAAGTCTGTGCAATTTCTTTGGTAGTATTGACAATACCCTGAGCCAAATTTGTCGGGTCAATGACCGCCCATTGTGCGCTGGCGTTACCTGCAAACAGGCAGAGTGCCACGACTAACATCATTATTTTTGTTTTCATCGCTTAATTTTTTGATTGTTTTTTACTTCTTACATATTCACCGCCGGAGGATAATAGTATCCGGTCAGTTTCACTATCATAGCTTACCAGTATGGAAAATCCTGTTTCGATAAACAGGTATCCGTCTTTATCTATGATTTGGTAGGTTTCCGCACGGGTTTCGCCCCTGCGGGTTCTTCGTTGCATGGTTACTTTATAGCCATCCGCACTTTCAAAGACTGTGAATGATGGTCGGTTTGTAACGCTTTCCCAATGACCGCACATGGCTTTCAGTCGGTCGGCATTCGTTTCCTTACAGGAAGACAAAGCCAGTAGAATAGCACAGAGAAGCACCGGGAAGATGATTTTTATTTGTTTCATATTGATTTGATTTTAATTAGGATTACGCTTGCTTTCGGCAAGCTGTTTAATAGCAAACTCAAGGTCGCCATCCAGCCTATCGGCAAGTTGGAACAGTTCGAGTTTTTCAGTTTCTTCCGTTGTAAATGCGTAATACTCTTCCAAACTTACTTCTGTGGCATATACAGCCGATTGTACGCCACCCAGTCCTATCCATACTTCTTTGTATTTCCGTCCCGGATGGTTCGCCATGTTGATGGAAAGTATTTGCGCCTTTTCCTTATCGGTCAAACCCAGCATCGCTTGTATGCTGTCAAACTTGTTCATGTATTTGCGCTGGTCGAGCAGGATTTTACAGTCGGAGTTCGTTATGATGGATTCTTTCACAATGGGAGAATGGACAATATCGTCCACTTCCTGCGTTACCACCACCGCTTCACCGAAGTATTTACGCACCGTTTTGAACAGGTATTTCAGATAATGTGCCATGCTATCTTTGGCGATAGCCTTCCACGCTTCTTCCAAAAGCAGCATCTTACGGATTCCCTTTAACCGCCTCATTTTGTTGATGAAAACTTCCATCAATATGATTGTAACCACAGGAAAAAGTACGGGGTTATCTTTGATGGCATCTACCTCAAAAACGATGAAGCGTTTGTTCAACAAATCCAGTTCCTTATCCGAGTTCAACAGGTAATCGTATTCACCACCTTTATAGAAAGGTTGCAACACGAATAGGAAATTATCAATATCGAAATCCTTTTCCCTGACATTCTGTTCGTTCAGGTTATTCCGGTATTCATTTTTGATAAATTCGTAAAAGGAATTAAAACTGGGTACGATGGACTTATCCTGTGTAATCAGGTTAATAAAATCGCTTACAGCATTGGACAAGGCAACGCTTTCCGCCCCGGTGGGTTTTTCATGTTCCTGTTTCCACAAGGTCAGGATAAGCGTTTTGATGGATTCCCGTTTCTCAATATCGAAGACATTATCTTCGGTATAGAATGGATTAAATGAAATCGGGTTATCTTCGGTATATGTAAAATACACGCCATCTTTCCCGCCAGTCTTCCGGTGGATTAATTCGCATAATCCCTGATAGGAATTTCCGGTATCCACTAACAGGACGTGTGTACCCTGTTCGTAATATTGACGTACCATGTGGTTGGTAAAGAAGGATTTTCCACTTCCGCTCGGCCCAAGAATGAATTTATTACGATTCGTAATAATTCCTTTTTTCATGGGCAAATCGGAAATATCAATGTGAAGTGGTTTTCCGGTAAGCCTGTCCACCATCTTAATCCCGAAAGGGCTGGGTGATGATTGATAGTTCGTTTCTTCCGTGAAGAAGCACAAAGCCTGTTCAATAAATGTAAAGAAGGATTCTTCCGCCGGAAAATCGGCTTCATTGCCGGGGATACCCGCCCAGTAAAGGGTCGGGGTATCCGTTGTATTGTGGCGGGGCTTGCACTCCATCAAGGCAAGCTGGCTTCCCACATCATTTTTGATATGCTTTAATTCCTCTTTATCATCCGCCCATGCCATTACGTTGCAATGGCAGCGAACGGAGGTCAAACCCTGACTGTGCGCTTCGTTCAGGTATTCCTCTATCCACTCTTTGTTCACCTGATTGGAACGGCTGTATTTGGACAGCGAGTGCATATTACGGGCTTGCTTCTCAAAGCGTTTTAGGTTCTCCGCATGGTCGTCTATAAAGATATACTGGTTATAGATATGATTACAGGAAAGCAATACGCCCACAGGCGAAGCGAACGACAAACGGCAGTCGCTACGGTCGGTGGACAGCTTTTCGTAACGGGAATCAGTAGTAACCGCACCCGGCAGGTCTTCCACATCCGAAAGCGTATGCAAGCATAAAATATTATCGCCGATACGCATATCTTCGGGGTTCAGTTGCATATCCAGTAGTGTAGTCGTATCACTCTGCGACAGGGAAAAGTATTTTTCAATAATCCCAGCTTTTTCCGGCGTTCCGGTAATATCATCCGAAGTCAGGCGGGTAAGGGTGATAAATCCCGAATCGTTCATTATCCGTTCAAACTGCCCGACCGATTCCAAAAACTTCGTTACTGTTTCCTTATCCTGAATTTCCTTTGGAATGATGAAGCCCCGGCAAAGCGTATTAAAATTACTTTGGGTACGGCTTCTTTCCTTTGTGGTTTTAGTCAGGAACAGGTAACAGGTATGATTCAGGAACGGTCTTTCATTGAAATGCCGTTCAAAGCTTCGGGATAGGAAACTTAACCCATCCTTTTGAATTTCAGGGGTATAGTTTTCCTTAATAAACCAGTCCTGCTTATGCACAATACTGTAATCGGGCAATACTTTGATTGCCTTATGCCAAGCGGAATGTATCGCTTCGTATTCGACCCCGGTAACGGTGAACAGTTCGGGTAGTTCAACCCGGAACGCCACCGTAATATCGGCATCCTTACTGATGATACAATCGTGTTCGGCTGCCAGCAGGGGAAATTTACTTTCCAATGTGGCAGCTTTTAATATATACCTCATGCGTGCTTCTGTCTTTTATAGGTGAATAATCGGGGGATGGCTTTCCGGTTGATAATGTACCGGGGATGGCTTTTGCGGGCGGTCATTTTCATAAGACCGTGAGTACCGTATTTATCATTCAGCATAAAAGTGAAGTACACAAGAGCCGAAGCCGCTACGACCCCGAACCCGATGCAAACCCACTGGTTTATACCTATCATGTAAAGAATGATGAACAATACGAAGACGGCAAGTAGCCCGCCTGCAAAAATGAAAAGGTATTGGCTGCGAAGCCCTTTGAACTCCGCAGGTTTTCCAATCCCCCTGTTAATTGAATAGCTAATCATAACACCTATGATTACAGGAAGAATGAACGAAGGATGGTAGCAGCCACAATCAGGAAGATACAAGCCCCGAACCACGAAGCTGCGGTTTTACTTGTATCCGGGTCGCCTGAACTGAACTTGTTATACACCTTTACACCCCCAATCAAACCAACGACAGCACCGATGGCATACACCAATTTTGTCGCCGGGTCGAAATACGATGTAACCATGTTTGTAGCTTCTGTAATGCCACCTACGCCGTTGCCCTGTGCAAATGCGGAAGTTGCAGCCAAGACGATGGCTGCGGAAAGAAATATTTTCTTTTTCATTATAAACTTAATTTTATGATGCCGGAAAGCGGGTGGATAGTCCGCTATTCCGGCGGGATTAATAATTGAGAATTTTTGTGGTTGGTCTTCTGACCTCTTTTGAATGGTTAAGCCCAGCTAACCGTAATCTTTTTCTTTCATACCTGATTCGTTTTAAAGGTTCTACTTATAGTCGTTCATATCGAACGCCTGTAAATCTACGGGGCTGGCTTCGTTTGGCGGGGCGATAAATACAGCATCGTATTTACCCAGCATTTCCGCCACCCGTACCATGCCCCCGTTTATCTGTTCCATCATTGTGTCGTACAGGCTGGTTTGTTGCATAACCGACAAGGTTTGCAGGGCTTTCCGTTCCTCTTCTTCCGGGGCTTCCTGCTCCCTGACGACCTGTACCGCTTGTGCCATTTCTTCAAAGGAGATACCCCGTGCCGACTGACCTTCACCGCCAGTGATAAGTGCGATTTCTTCCGCTTCCAGTTCATCTTCCGGTACTTCATTTTCATACTTCATTTCAAATTCAACATCCATTGGCTGCGGGGTGTCTTCCGTGTCAGCCGGGGCAAATATAGAAGCATTATCAACCCCTTTAGAAAACTGGCTTTCAGTGTCTTCGGATGGCGTTACTTGTCTTAACCGGAAGGTAGTTTTTCCTACGACAGCCCTTTCGTTTTTACGGTTGCCGGGACTTTTGGAAGGGGAATTGTTTGCTTCCTTCCTGAACCGACAAAACAGGACGAAGTAGTAAAGGACAACCCCAGCTATCATTAATTTTAGTATCATATCGGGCTTTCAAAAGTTTTCTTATACAGTTCGTTGATTTCGTCCTGATACTGGTCGAAGTGATTCAGGATAATTGTTTCCACATAGCTGCTTACAGTCGCTTTTCGTTCACCGATAACCATTACTATTTTCATTAATTTTTCATGGGTGGAACGACTTACATATATCGGCTGGCGGTCGGGAAGTTCCATTTTCTGAAAATAGGTTTCCCGGTAATCGGCAGGGGTACTTTTCTTCCGGCGGGTAGTTTCCCGAATGGTTTTTTCTTCCGGTTGCCGGACAGGTTCTACCACAGTTTCCTGTCTTACTTCCGACGTATCCGGTTCTTTACTTACTGCTTTAGGTGAAATTTCCTGTTTCATGGGTAAACCCTGTGAAATGATTTCTTTCATAAAATCTTCATCCACCTGTACTTTTTCCTGTTTTGCCATATTAGTATAGTTTTATAATGTATCCTATTTCAGCCACCAACTCTTCAAGGTTGCTGCCTTTTATCATTCGCTTATCCGCAGGGAACAGTGTGGAACGGAAGACAGAAGTCTTATCACCGGACAGTTCCTTTTTGTAGCGTTTGGTATCCGGGATAAAGGTTTTCATAAGGGGTAATTTCAGTTCACCGATAGTATTTTCATAAATTCTATACAAGTCGGTTTTCTCCCTGCCATCGACCTGATTCCAAAATAGGTGCAAACCTTGTATCCGGTAAGCCTCATTCTGTACCAGCAGGTTGTTCACCGTTCCCGGCAGGTCGAAAAAGACCACATCCATTTCCATCGGCTCTGTTTTCAGGAACTCTTCGGCTGTACTGATGGCAGCTTCGGGAGTGCTGCACAAGACCGGATAGGCTTTCTTTCCCAATGCTTTGAACTGATTAAAGGCAAGCACCTTGTAATTGGTATCATTGTTTACCTGTTCACCGTCCCGTTTACGCATGGCACTGATACTGTGCTGCGGGTAGTCGCAATCCACAACCGCTACATTGTAGCCTTTCAGGTAATAGAGATAGCTTGCCACCAATACCGTGAAAGTGGTTTTACCGACCCCGCCCTTTTGGGTGGAGAAGGCTACGAATAATGTTTCTTTCTTCATTTCTTTGATTTTTAATTTGTTAATTCGGGTTCATGTTGTAATTCCAGACAGACCGATGCTTCTCCGTTCTTGCGAAAAAAATTTCTTCCAACGACCTTAAATCGAAAACCGGATGTTTCACTTTCCGGCAGATGCAGAAGGCAAACAAAGTTCAGGTATGACGTTTGGTCATTTTTTGTGATGTTGTTTTCATCGTCAATAACCACGTAATCTCCAATGTGGGGTATTTCACACAAGGCAACCATAATAGCTTCGGAAATTGAATCCCCGTTTTCATTTTTAATAACTACAAAAAATTCCTTCATGACTTCATTGTTTAATTTGTACTACATTTCTATATCTAAATCATTCTTTAATTCTGTCAGTCTGCCAATAATCCAATCCGTATTTCAGTAAGGAAACATGGAAGTATTTACTTCATGACAGATTGTTTTATTGATAGCTTGAAATATTGATTTCAGTATTTCTTGCTTTCTTGAAATCAGTAAACCAGTCTTTCCATATTGCCCGATTCATTCCAATATTTCTATCGGTATTTACCGCTTTACTTATCTGTTTCAATACTGATTTCGAGAACAAATAAATGGAGAAAAACCGTCCGTTTTTGAAAATGGCTTTAGATGGCTTTAGATGGCTTTGTTTGTCCTATAATGTGCTATGGCACAGCATAATTAATCCCTGTTACTTTGCATCGGAATCCTATCTGAACCAATAAAAAGGTATCCGTTCGGTAGCTTCCCGGAGTTCATTCACCTTATGGCTAACTGCTAATCCGTCCCATGACGGATTTTATTTGCGCCGTGCAAATAGCAAGGTGTGTTCTGCGCAGCTTGAAATTCTTTCAGCAGCTTAGAACCCCTTGCCCGGACAAGCCGGGATGGGTTGTACTCCGAAGTCGTAAACCCTTAAAAAAATAATGGTATGGAAAAAGAAAAAACGAATGTGCCACAATCCGGTGGCAAAGGACGAAAGCCAAAGGCAGACCCGGCAGTTTTCCGGTATTCGGTCAGCTTCAATGCGACCGACCATGCCCGTTTTTTGGCTCTCTTTGAACAGTCCGGTATGCGGACGAAAGCGCATTTTATCACAGAAAGAATCTTTGGCGGTTCATTCAAAGTGATAAAAATTGATAAGGTAGCAGTCGATTATTACACACGGCTGACAACTTTTTACGCTCAATTCCGGGCAATCGGCGTAAACTATAATCAGATTGTGAAGGCTCTGAACTCCAATTTTACCGAAAAGAAAGCCCTTTCTTTTCTCTATAAATTGGAAAAGGCGACCGAAGAACTGGTGATATTAAGCCGGAAAATTATCGAACTCACACAGGAATTTGAACAGCGATGGTTGCAAAAATAAATGTGGGAAGTTCGCTTTTCGGTGCGCTGGCGTACAATCAGAATAAGGTTGATGAAGAACAAGGCAAGGTACTTTTCAGCAACCGGATGTTTGAAAGTGAAGATGGTAATTTCAACATCCAGCGTTGCATGGAAAGTTTTGAAATGCACCTGCCCCAAGACATCAAAACCGAAAAGCCCATCATCCATATATCCCTGAATCCGCACCCGGATGATAAGCTTTCGGATGAACAGCTATCGGAGATTGCACAGGAGTATATGGATAAACTGGGCTATGGCAATCAGCCCTACATGGTTTACAAGCATGAAGACATCGACCGTCATCACCTGCATATCGTATCCCTACGGGTGGATGAGAACGGCAAAAAACTGAATGATAAGTTTGAACATCGCCGGAGCAAGGATATTACACGGGAGCTGGAAGCAAAATATGGTCTGCATCCTGCTGAAAAGAAACAGCAGCAGGAATACTACCAGTTCCAAAAGGTCGATTATGCTGCGGGCGATGTAAAGCACCAGCTTTCCAATACGGTTAAAGGCGTGGTTAATACCTATCAGTTCCAGAGTATCGGGGAACTTAATACCCTGTTATCATTATATAATGTACGGGCGGAAGAAGTTAAAGGTGAAGTCCGGGGCAAGGCGTATAATGGTATAGTTTATTCCGCAACCGATGATAAAGGCGAAAAGCTGGGTAATCCCATCAAGTCTTCCCGGCTGGGTAAGTCGGTCGGTTATGAAGCATTGGAACGCAGGATAGGACAATCAGCAACCAAATGGAAAGACGGCAAACTGAAAGCCAATATCAAAGGTCGGGTAAGCGAAGCGTTGAAAGCTTCCAGCTCAAAGGAACAATTTGAAAAAAATCTGAAAGAAAAAGGTATTGAAGTCGTATTCCGGCAGAACCCGGAAGGACGTATCTATGGTGCAACCTTTATCGACCACGAAAACAAAGCCGTCCTGAACGGCTCTCGTTTAGGAAAAGAATTTTCAGCCAATGTATTTAATGACCTGTTTAGAGAATCCCATGTAAACGAGGGACACACAAAACAGGCTGTTCCAAAAGAACCGTTCACACCTTCGGTAGAACCGTTCGTGCCGTCAGAACGGCAATCCGAAAGCGGAGAAGCTACAATCGGAAGCCTTTTCAGTATCCTACCAAATAATAGCGATTCATCGGCAGGGAATGATAAAACCCCGCCAACTCCTAAGAAAAAGAAAAAACGCCGTTACGGACGGCAGATGTAATAACAATCTAAAAAATAATCAATTATGCAGAATGAAGATGATTTAAGAGGACTTGCCAAAGTCATGGACTTTATGCGGGCAATCAGTATTTTATTTGTGGTAATCAATATCTACTGGTTTTGTTACCAGTCGATAGTAAACTGGGGTATCAATATCGGCGTACTCGATAAGATACTATTAAACTTCCAGCGAACAGCAGGGCTATTTAGCCATATCCTGATAACGAAAGTATTTGCAGTGATATTTCTTGCCTTGAGTTGTTTGGGGACAAAAGGAGTGAAGGAAGAAAAAGTAACATGGACAAAGATTTATGTTTTCCTTGTTATTGGTTTTATCCTGTTTTTCCTGAACTGGTGGATGCTGTATTTGCCATTACCACTTTCGGCGAACGCTACCTTTTATATCCTGTCAATGGCTGGCGGATATTTATGTCTATTGGTCGCTGGGGTATGGATGTCCCGGCTACTCAAAAACAATATGATGGACGATGTTTTCAATTTGGAGAATGAAAGCTTCATGCAGGAAACCCGCCTGATGGAAAATGAATATTCAGTAAATCTTCCATCCCGTTTTTGGTATAAGAAAAAACAGCACAAAGGATGGATAAACGTGGTGAACCCGTTCCGGGCTACCATTGTGCTGGGTACTCCCGGTAGTGGTAAATCTTACGCAGTGGTAAATAATTACATTAAACAGCAGATAGAGAAGGGTTTTGCACTCTATTGTTATGACTATAAGTTCCCGGACTTATCGGAAATCGCATATAATCACCTGATGAACCATTCGGATGCTTATAAGATAAAGCCCACCTTCTATGTTATCAATTTTGACGACCCACGCAGAAGCCACCGATGTAACCCTATCAATCCGGCATTTATGACGGACATATCGGATGCTTACGAATCGGCATACACCATTATGCTGAACCTGAACCGAAGCTGGATTCAGAAGCAAGGCGACTTCTTTGTGGAATCCCCGATTATCCTGCTGGCTGCGATTATTTGGTTTCTCAAGATATATAAGGGTGGAAAGTATTGCACATTCCCGCACGCCATCGAGTTCCTGAATCGGAAGTATGCAGATACATTTGTTATCCTGACTTCCTATCCGGAGTTGGAAAACTATCTTTCTCCTTTTATGGATGCGTGGGAATCGCAAGCCCAAGACCAGTTACAGGGGCAAATCGCATCGGCAAAAATCCCATTGTCAAGGATGATAAGCCCGGCATTGTACTGGGTAATGACAGGTGATGATTTTACACTGGATATAAACAACCCGGACGAACCGAAAATACTTTGTGTCGGTAACAATCCCGATAGGCAGAATATTTATTCCGCCGCTTTGGGACTGTACAACAGTCGTATAGTGAAGCTAATTAACAAGAAAGGACAGCTTAAAAGTTCGGTTATTATTGACGAGTTACCGACCATTTATTTCCGGGGATTGGATAACCTGATAGCTACTGCCCGTTCCAATAAAGTAGCAGTCTGTTTGGGCTTTCAGGATTACAGCCAGCTAACAAGGGATTATGGCGATAAGGAAAGTAAAGTAATCCAAAATACAGTTGGAAATATTTTTAGCGGTCAGGTTGTAGGAGAAACAGCAAAAACATTGTCAGACCGTTTCGGGAAGGTATTACAGAAACGCCAATCCATGACAATAAACCGTCAGGATAAATCAACCTCAATCAGTACGCAGATGGATAGCCTGATACCAGCCAGTAAAATATCTAATCTTACGCAAGGAATGTTTGTGGGTGCGGTCAGTGATAATTTCGATGAACGGATAGACCAAAAGATTTTCCATGCTGAAATTGTAGTGGACAACGAGAAGGTAAAACGTGAAACTGCCCGTTATGAAAAAATACCGGAGATTATCGACTTCCGGGATGCAGATGGCAACGACCTGATGAAAGAACAAATCCAACTCAATTATGACCGGATAAAGCAGGATGTTAAGCAGATTGTCATTGATGAAATGGAACGCATTAAAAGCGACCCGGATTTGCAGCATTTGGTGAAATCCGAAGAATAATATAAAAAAGAAGAGTTAATTACTCTTCTTTTTTGTCTTTAAATGCTTCATTTTCGGCTTCTTCTATAAGCTTTTCTATATAATCGTCATCTTCCCCCCAATGACTGTCTGTATCTACTTCAAAAGTGTCAGTTTCTAATTCAAAAGAACTCATATTATCGCATATTTTTCCATAAAATTCACCGGAGAAAGGAAAGGATTCTTCAATAGTCATTCCATCACCTCTCCTTAAATCTCCGTCCGAACCATACTGTAATTTTACAGATACAGTTCCGTTTGCTTGAAAATAGACATCAGATTCATCTATATTCTGTAAAACAATATCATATACATTAAACTCTTCAATTTCATAATGTGTAGCCAAATAATCAATAGAATCAATAGTGTCAAAGAATAGATTGCTTATAATTGACTTATTGATACTTTCTTCCATTTCATGGACTAATAACTTTCTACTTTCCTCAATAGTTTCAAATAATAATATAACAGCCTTCATCACAGATTCCGACATTCGTTTTACATCGGCGTCTGGTATATTAAATGTAGAGGGATTCACATGGGTGTATTTACTTAAAAGGTTTATCGCATCAGTTACTTTATTCCCAATCTCTTCTACATCAATACCTAACTCTTCTTCAATATAAGTATCTGACAATCCAGCCTGAATCGCATACTTCATCCTTTGCTTACGAGTTATTTGTTTAGGTTTTTTAGGGTCATTAGGTTTAAACCAAGTGGTATCCATTACATTTTTATCAGGGGCTAATCTTTCAAGAATATGCCTTGTAAGCTCCCTGATTGAATATGAGAAATTGTTAAATCTTAATTTGTTTTTTACATCTTCAAGGTTTGAAAGAGAGGCTTCAACTAATTCCCGTTCAAAAGTTCCTACTAATCTTTTGTCTATTTCAGCTTTAAAAATATCTATATCCATAATCTATCGTATTTGATGCTGCAAAGATACGATTCTTATTCCTTTTAAAGACTGATATTTACGACAAATAAGGTCATATACAGCCACCTAACGCCACAACTTAATATATACACTATTTCATCCGTACTTTTAATTCGATAAGTTTTTTATTAACCATTAAAAATTAAAGTTATGGATGTAAATTCAAACAACAAGTCCGGCTCTGATGAACAGATGATGGACATTCTTCTTGTCTTTGACAAGGAAAAGAAAACGATTAATGCCGTAAAGGGTATTGATGAAAACGGGGAACTGCAAACTGTTCCGCCAAAGCAGGAACATAACAACGATTTCCTGAAAGTGGATAAGCAGGGTAACACTCTTGAAAATTTCTTGAAGAACTTTTTCAGCCAACTAAAAGACCCGACCCGTTTCAGTTTCTTCAAAGTAGCCCCCGAAGACACCGAACGGACAGTCAAAATCATTCAGGAGAATATCAAGAACCCGACACCTGCTGCCGATGAAATGCTTGATAAAATCCGTATCGAGCCTAAAGACCTGAAAGTGGAAAATCCGAAAGAATCCACGACACAGGAACAGAAGCCCGATACGAATAAGTATTTCATCGACCCTAACAAAATCAACTGGGACGACCTGAAAAATCTGGGTATCACCAAAGAGCAGCTTGAAAAGTCAAAGGCTTTAGAACCTATGCTGCGGGGATATAAGTCGCCTTCTACCTTTCCGATTGAAGCCAACTTCGGGTCAATGGTAATGAAAACGGATGCCCGTCTTTCGTTCCGTCCGGATAGTGAAGGAAATGTGGTTTTGGCAATTCATGGTATCCGCAAAGAACCGGAACTTGACCGTCCGTTCTTTGGACACCAGTTTACCAATGAAGACAAAAAGAATCTCCGGGAAACCGGAAACATGGGTAGAATTGTTGATGTAAAGAACTATCGCACAGGTGAACTTGTACCTTCTTTTATCAGTATCGACAAACAGACTAATGAACTGGTATCCATGAAGGCTTCGTCCCTCAAACTACCCGATGAAATAAAAGGTGTTAAGCTGGATGAAAAACAGAAAGCTGCCCTGATGGAAGGTAAAGCGGTATTCCTTGAAAATATGATTTCCGCCAAGAATAAATCGTTTTTTGCCTTCGTTCAGGTCAATGCGGAAAAACGCAGCCTTGAATTTATCTTTCCCGAAAAAGAGCAAAAGCAAACCCAGCAACAGGGACAACAGCAGAGAAACGACCAGCCCAAAGGGGTGCGTATTCCCAAATCCCTTGCAGGAGTGGAATTATCTGACAAACAGCAGGCTGATTTGCGGGCGGATAAAACCATCTATGTAAAAGGGCTGAAAGATAAAGAAGGTCAGGAATATAACGCCTATGTAAAGGTAAACCATGAAAAAGAAAAGCTGGATTTCTACAAATTCAATCCTGATAAGGCAAAAGAGAAAGCCAAAGAAATAACCCCTGCCAACGAACATAAAACACAGGTAGCGGTCAATTCCGAAGGCAAAACGAACGAAGCGACCAAGCATACGAAAGAACCTTTGAAGCCCGGACAAGCTACACCTACCGGGGAACAGAAGAAAAAGCGGGAAGAAAAGAAAGAAGAACAGAAGCCCGACAAACCTAAAAAGTCGCAAGGTCGCAAAATGAAATAATTATTAACCACAAAAATCCAATTATATAATGATAGCAGTAATAGCAGAAAAGCCCAGTGTGGCAAGGGATATAGCCACCGTACTGGGTGCAACAAAAAAGAATGACGGGAACATTTCAGGTAACGGATACATCGTTACCTGGGCGTTCGGTCATTTGGTAGGACTTGCCATGCCTGATGCTTACGGAATCGAAAACTTCAGGCGGGAAAATTTACCCATACTACCGCAGTCATTCCAGCTTATTCCCCGTCAGGTAAAAACCGACAAAGGATATAAGCCCGATACTGGGACGGTTAAGCAACTCAAGATTATTAAAGAAATATTCGACCAGTGCGATAAGATTATCGTTGCAACTGATGCCGGAAGAGAAGGTGAACTGATATTCAGGTACATTTACCAATATCTTGAGTGTCGGAAACCTTTCGTCCGCTTATGGATAAGCAGCCTGACGGATAAAGCCATCCGGGACGGATTGCAGAATCTCAAGGACGGGACAATGTACGATAACCTTTTCCGGTCGGCAAAGGCAAGAAGCGAAGCAGATTGGCTTATCGGCATTAATGCTTCCCAAGCGTTAAGTATAGCTGCCGGAAGGGGGACATATTCTTTGGGACGGGTACAGACACCCACGCTGGCGATGATATGTTCCCGTTATCTTGAGAACAAGAACTTCGTTCCACAGAAGTATTGGCAACTGAAATTACACACCGGGAAAGACAGCATCGAGTTTTCAGCCCTTTCAGAAGAAAAATTCGATAGCCAGCAACCTGCCATCGACAAGTTGCAAATAATAAAGGATAGCGGTCAGGTGCAAGTTAAATCGGTAGAATGCAAGGAAGTGAACCAAGAGCCACCGCTTTTGTATGACCTTACCACCTTGCAAAAGGAAGCCAATACAAAACTTAATTTCTCCGCAGATAAAACGCTGTCTATTGCACAAAAACTGTATGAAGGCAAGCTGATTTCATACCCCCGAACCGGAAGCCGTTATATATCACAGGATGTTTTCGATGAAATACCAGAACGTATTTCCCTACTGGAAACTTACGACCGGTTTGCCGGCTACGCAAAATCAATGAAAGGTAGCAACCTGAATCGGCGTTCGGTGGACGATAAGAAAGTTACCGACCACCACGCCCTGATTATTACCGAAAATAAGCCCAGAAGTTTACAGGCGGATGAACAGGCAATATATGAACTGGTTGCTGGAAGGATGCTGGAAGCTTTTTCGGAAAAGTGTGTCAAGGAAGTTACTTCAATTTCTCTCACCAGTGGCGAGAGTATTTTTGCAGTGAAAGGAACAGTAATAAAGTCTGCCGGATGGCGGACTGTTTTCAACTCCCAAGAAGAAGGCGAAGAAAATACCGTTTTACCTGCATTAAAAGAGGGTGAGAATTTACCCCTTTTCAGTATTGAGTTATTGGAAAAGCAGACTAAGCCCAAGCCGTTACATACGGAAAGTTCGTTGTTGTCGGCTATGGAGAATGCAGGGAAAGAACTGGGCGATGCCGAACTGAAAGCCAGTATGAAGGATTCCGGTATCGGTACGCCAGCGACACGGGCAGCGATTATTGAAACTCTCTTTACCCGCCAGTATATTGTCAGGGAGAAAAAAGCCCTTGTGCCGACTGAAAAGGGACTGGCGGTTTACGATATAGTCCGGGACAAGAAAATCGCAGACGTGGAAATGACGGGTATGTGGGAAAACGCACTATCCAAGATTGAAAGCGGGGAAATGAATCCTGATACCTTCCATAAAAGTACAGAAGTTCACGCTTCACAGATAACCAGCGAACTTTTAGGGGTACAGCTCACCTTATCAACGCAGCAGGATTTAACCTGCCCGAAATGCGGGACAGGTCGGTTCCTGCTGTATCCGAAAGTGGCAAAGTGTGATAATGCTGATTGTGGGCTGGTTATCTTCCGAAATAAAAGCGATAAGCAATTAACGGATAAGCAGATTACGGAACTGGTAACGATAAAGAAAACCGGAATGATAAAAGGTTTTAAGAGTAAAGCCGGAAAGCCCTTTGATGCTTCACTGGCTTTTGACGACCAGTTCAATGTGGTATTCGTTTTCCCTGAAAAGAAAGGGAAATCAAGGAAATAATCTGAAATTCCGTATCTTTACCACAGAAAATTCCATTATGAATAGATTTTATGCTATCATAATTGAGGATTTTTGTGGTTAGCACCCGGTGGGGACATCGGGTGCTTTTCATAAAATAATTTTATGGAAACAAAAAAGATAATAGTATCAGAGAAAACATTTGAAGAAATGGAACTTCCCGAAACAGTCTATAAATACCGTGTTTGGGACAATCCTTTTCATAAAACAATAATAACTAAGCAAGAAGTTTTTTTTGCTGCTCCCACTTCTTTTGAAGACCCATTAGACTGTAAGAACTTAATTCGCTATGATTTACTTACAGATGAAGATATTTATAGCTATTTTTTAATGGATTCAAAAGAAAAATATCCAGAGCGAACAAGACAGCAACATCGGGCTTATGCAAGAGAATGGAGTAAGAAAACTCCTATGAATGATAAAAAGTATGTAAAAGAGAGAGTTGAGCAAGATTTCAAAGAGTATGATGAACGATTTGGAGTTTTGAGCTTAACCGCCAATCCAACAAATAAAGCTATGTGGGAGAAGTATGCAAATAACCATAATGGTTTTGTGATAGGCTTTAATCCATTGATAATGTTCCCATATTTAGGTGGCGGTGGTGCTGTATCATATTATGACGAACTGCCTATTATATTACCTCGTCCATGGCATTCATTTGAAGAACAACATAACTATCAAATTTTCGCAAAACTTTCTAAATGGAGTTTTGAAGAAGAATATAGGACACATATATTTAGACCCGACCCCTTAACTATACAAGATAGAACTATAAAATTACCACCTGAAGCGATTACTAAAATAATCATAGGAAAGAATATGCCTCAAGAAAGTGTTGAAAATCTGATTGAATCAATTCCGGCAGAACTTTCTCATGTGCAAATTGAGTATGAAAAATGAAACAGCCTTACTTTTTGTGCCGATATATAATACTCATTACATTGTTGCTAATTAATTGATTCCCTAAAATTACCCATTCTGAACCAATAGTCCTTCCAATAAAAGGTATTCCTTCTCCCAGCATGATAGGAATAGTGTAAATTGTCAATTCATCCAGCAGTTCGGTATTGATTAAAGATGTGATAAGTTTACCGCCCCCAATAACTACCAAATCGGATTCCCTTTCTTTTTTCAATCCTTGAATAACATCGAAAGGATTGTCGGTTATGAAAGATAAATATTCTTCCTGAATCGTATTTATTGGGGTATTTGCGACTACAAAAGTCTTTTTACTTTTGTATGGCCAACCACCCCACCGTTCAAAAATAAAATTATAGGTATTTGTGCCGGAAATCAGCGTTTCTGCGGAACTATATACTTTGCTGATAGATTCTTTTACTTCTTTTGTAATCCAGTCTATTTCACCATCTTTACGGGCGATAAACCCATCAAGAGATATAGCTACTTGCGCTTTTAAGATTCCCATGTCAATAGGTATTAAACAGTTATAAAACTGTTCGCCAGCCCATCAAAAAGAAGCGTGGAACTCACACTGCTCCGATACGAGGTACTGGCATACCTAAGAATAGAAGACAGGCAAGCCCACGCTATACAACGATAGCATAGACATTGCACAGTAGTCCCTATTCTTTTGAAAATTGCCAGTTTTCGTATCGAGACGTTCTGCGAACGTTATGTTATATATAAATTCTGAAAGATTAACTTTCAGCTTTTTATCTCAAATTTTCTTCTGCAAAGATACTGAAAGTCGGTGATATAAGCTATTATTTTTTACAGTTTCTCCCGAATCAATTTATGTACATCGGTAGCTTTATAATAGCATCGACCATCATCCAGTTTTATATACGGAAGGATACCTTTTTTTCGATAACGTTGGAGTGTGCGAAGGCTAACTTTTAAAAGAAACATCAAATCCTGATTATCCAAAAGCTGTTCACCATCCAAACAATTACGCTGGGTTGCCAATCGGTCGATTTTCTTTTCGGTCATATCGAACCTGTCCATTATACGTTCCATCCAAGCGATGAATGTTTCCCTATCTATATTCATAACAATAACCGATTAAAAATGACCTTTAATAAAATAACTCTGATTTGAAGGGTCTTTAATAATAATTTCCTTCTCCCGCATAAAGCGTATATAACTTTTCGCTGTGCGTTCCTTTACATCCATAATCTGCTGTATCTGTTCGCACAGGTCTATATAAGTGATAAATGTTTGCTGGTCGAACACTTCACGGGCTACGCTTACCAGTTCTTTTTCTTTCCGCTTCTCTTTTTCTTCACGGGGCTTTTCACCACGATATAGGTGCATCCCGGTTTCCTTATCCCAAGAAAAAAGCATTAATGGAACATCCAACGGACTGCCTTCCCGTACCTTCAAGGCTTTCACTACTGATACAGTCGGTTCATTATCCAGCTCGATGGAGAGAATGGCTGCCGATTTTCGTTGCAGTTCCGACCCCAAGTGTCCACGAAGCTTTAATCCGTTCGGAACATAGTGCAATACACAAACAATACAGGTTTGATATATTCCAGCCAATCGGTAGAGTTCATCGACAACGCGCAAACTTTCGGCTTCATCATTGGCGGAATGTACCAAATCTGCAATACCATCTATGACAACTAACTGGATACCGCCATATTGATAATGAAACTTATCCATACTTTGAACAATAGCCTGTAAACGTTCTTTACGGGACATCCCGGTCAGACAGAAGGCTTTCAACTCTTCCGGCTTTTCCGGTTGTTTTGCCCGCTTTAATAGGTTAGAAACATTCTTAAACAGTTGTACTTCGGACTGTTCTGTATCATACAATAGGACAGCTTTATTTTGGCTGTTTTCGTGTACATTGATTCCCAATGTATCAATACAAATATTTTCTGGTCTGATTGACCCGGCAACCAACGCAGCAACATAGTTGCTTTTCCCTGTACCTTCACCCCCTGTGATGCAAAGGATATTTCCCTGTGTTCCCAGTGGTACATCCCCGGCAGATATGATTTCCTGTGCTTTTGCCGGAGGGTTATTAAAATCTATTTCGCACGATTTCAGCATAGTCATAGTATCGCTGTATAGAGTATCTAAAAAATCAAGGAAGAGTTTCAGGAACGATTCACGGCTATTTCCAAGCCTGAAATAATCGGATATATCTTTCTCTTCTTTTGTTCCTGAAAGCGGTAATAGAAGACGTTTTACACCATATTCTGCTAACTGTTTTTCATGTTTGGAAGAACTCTCAAGCCCGGTTTTATCCATATCATAAAGCAGGATGATATGTTTGAACCGGAAAGACAGTTTGTGAATGATAGTTGCTGGAATATTTACGGTTTCGCTGTTAAAGCATATTGCATGAAATCCCTTCACTGCGAGGGAAAGGACATCTTTTTCACCACCAGTGATAAATACTGTATCACCTTTGGCTGGTAACTGTTCCAATCCGAAGCTATAATTTTCCCCCATATCACCACCATATAAGAATCGCATTTTGGAAAATGGACGGTATAGTTTGATATATCGTTTGCTCTTATAACCAAATATAGGTTCTCCCAATGATGAAGTTATGGAGTATGGTTTTCCCTCTGAATTTTCACTTTTGAACTCCCGAATGCAACAGACCTTGTACTGTGCCAATATTTCAGAAGTGATGCCGAACGTTTCCCAATATTCCAATTCATTCCGGGTGAATTTCTGTTCTTGAAAGCTATATGGTTTAGCTTTCTTTTCAGGAATGACAAGTATAGATTCCTTCGGACAATATGGTACAGAGGTATCTGTATTCTCTGATAATCCAAGTGATAAATCCTGATTAATGGTTTTCAATATCTCGACAAAATCATTAGCATTGTTACAGTTCAAACCTTTCAGTTTTCCTACAAGATAGAAACAATCCCCACTATACTCGTCATTCCCAAAGTCTTTCAGCTTATATACTCCGGCTTTTCGGTCAAAATAAATATTACATGAAGCCTTATTGTCTTTATATAATGGGTTGAAGAAATTACGTCCTACACGCCATTGACAAGCAATGTAATATCTAAAAACGTTCAGTCCGTTACTTGTTCTTTCTAAGATTTCTTCTTTCCTTAACATATAGCTTATGGTTTGTTACTAAATCGTTTAAACATTCTGAATTGCTCTTAATCAGTCGTTCTTCCAACATCCGTTTTATTTCTCCGATTTTGTAGAAATATCGACCCCGAATATTGGAATAGGCGATTGTGCCTGATACCCGAAGCCTTTGTAATGTTTTGTCGCTGATTTTTAAGAATGTGCAGACTTCGTAACTATCCACCCATATTTCATCTTCGTTTATATCTTCCGATTCCTGTTTGTTAAGGATATAATCTGCAATGGCGTTAATCTTTGCTTCCAATTCCTTAAATGCTTTTGATTCTATCGTTATGACATCCATAATTGTAACTAATTGATTTGCTGCAAAGATGAAGGGATAAAATCAAATAAAAACCACAGCTTTACCCACCTGTGGTGAAATTTTTATTCAATAAAAAAGGCGAAACATTGATAGCTTCGCCTTTGGTAACTTGCCAGTACCTCGTATCGGATTGACAGTAATTAATCCTCTTCTTCCATCCGCCGAAGAAGATTCTTTTGTAGAATATCTAAATACCTTGTTCTGTTAATTTTACGCCCCTTTATCTCCATGTATATGTGATAGAAGTCCCCCAAATCTATATTGAACATCTTTTCAAAATTCACAGCTATTGTTTTTATATCAGTATTTCCCTTATCAAATGCACCGCAAGTATCAAAGGCGTAAATCAGTTCAACAAGCCCACGTTTTGAGCCTGTCCAAGTCATTTGACAACAAGAACCCTGATTCCTTTTCCGAAGACCTTCATTTGTTAGTTCTTTTATCCTGTTCGTGAGGTAAATTTTAATTAACTCGTTGGCTAAAATTTTTGCGACCTTGAAATCATAACTGGTGGAGAACTGTGGGTCTGAATCGAAAAAAGAATTATCTATAATCAAATGTATATCCGGCTTTCCACGAAGAAAGTATTTATCGTCAAGATAACAGGCATTTGTTCGGTAGTATTGATAAAAAGTGAGATTTTGATTGAAAAAAGTAGTGAGAGAATCTAATTCTGATACATAATATTGCGTTTGAACATCATCGCTTCCGGTAGGACGTTTTAACTCAATATTGTAAATGCTATTGTAATAGATTAATTTACTGCTAATTTGAGGTTTCAAGTGTTTGAAAAACAATATTTCTTCTGAATTATCCTGAAATTTATAATTCAATACGAACGACTTTAAATCAGAAATTATATCCTGTAAGTAATTAATTACTTTTTTACACACATGGAGAAAGTCGGATTCGTTTAATTCTATTGTTTGAATTTCCGAATCCACTTCCTGTAATAGATTGCTGAAATAGTCTTTTATTGTTATTTCTCCCATCGTAGTTATCGTTTTGATTCCTGATGATATATTTATTTTCTCATTTTCATATATTTTTATCTGTGATAAAACAGTAAGAACCTGAATCCGCTAAAAAACAGTTTCAGGTTCTTATCTCAAAAAGGATAACTTACATAGAGAATAAGAAAATTCCTATTCCTTCCTGTTTTGTAGCATTACACCTTTTCTTTCCATTCTATAACTGCAAAGTTTCCCTCTGAAATTTCCTTTACTTTATTAATCCATTGTACTTCGCTTAGTGCTTTGGCTTTAAGGAAAGGACTATTCGTTGAAGTAAGCAGCAGACTGGAATTAACTACCCACCATTTGTTTTTAATTCCGGCACGTTGTAAATCCTGTTGCAGCCTTTGTGCTTCAAATACAGGCGTTGTTTCGGGCAGAGTTACAATAACCACCTCTGTTTCCTTCTCATTCCGTAAACGAGGCAGCAGGTTTTGAACCGCAGGAGTAATATTTCCCTGTGTCCGTTCCACTTCTTTATGATAACTTTGAGTTGAATCCAATAATAGCAACGTGTGTCCGGTAGGGGCAGTATCTATCACTACCACTTCATTATCCGCTTTGGCAACAATTTCGGCAAAGGAATTAAAAACAGCGATTTCCTGTGTACAGGGCGAACGCAGGTCTTCTTCGATATAGCTTAAATCGGCATCACCCATTGTTTCCCTTGCTTTATCCAATACGTTTTTCTGATAAGCGGCAAGCACCGCTTTTTCGTCTATATGACTTACTGTAATACCATCTAATTTCGTTTCGATGAAGGACAGGTGATTGGCTGGGTCAGTTGTAGTCAAATGCACTTTTACGCCTTTTTTAGCCAACCCACGAGCAATATTCCCAGCAATAGTAGTTTTGCCGACACCACCTTTACCCATCGTAAAAATTACACGCTTACCCGATTGGTAGAGGTCTTCAATAACGCTGTCAATCGTATTGAAATCATCTTTTTCAATATGCGCCACATCGTTCTTTATGGTTACATCTGCATTCAGCATATTACGGATATTATCAATACCTGTCATATTATAAGAACGAAGCGGAACTATGTATGTATTCAGTTTTAACAAGGCTGACGAACGGTTATTGAGTGCATTTTGCTGGCGTTCGTAAATCTGTTTGGAAATACTGTCGTTTGCATCGTAGTTTTCTAAAACTCCATTTATAATTAGATACTGTGTTTCAATGCCTAAATCCAGCAGCTCATTAGATGAACGTTCGACCTCTTTCAAAGGACTTTCTTCCGGTCTGCTGACAAGGAAAAGTGTAGTTTGGGTTTTATCTGTCAGGGTAGCAACAGCATTCTTATATACTTCTTTACGGTCTTCCAGTCCCGAAAGCTGTCCTAAACAAGATGCTCCGGTTGTATTTTCGGCAATAAAAGTGTTCCATGCCGATGGCAGTTGAAGCATTCGCAGGGTATGTCCGGTAGGTGCAGTATCAAAGATGATATAGTCGAATCCCCTGCGCTTTTCTTCGTTGGTAATAAAGTCGGAGAACTCATTAAAAGCTGCAATTTCAACGGTACACGAACCTGAAAGCTGTTCTTTCATATTGGTAATAACGCTTTCGGGTAATTTCCCGCGATAAGGGGCGATAACTGATTCCCGGTATTCGGCTGCTGCCTGTTCCGGGTCAAGATTGACTACTGTAAGGTTTGGAACTTCTTTAATAGCTGTTCCCTTATTGTCTAACGGCATATCAAATACATCCTGTAAATTGGATGCAGGGTCGGTACTTATCAAAAGTACCTTATTACTGTTATCAGCGAGATTCACTGCCGTAGCACAGGCGATGGATGTTTTCCCAACGCCACCTTTACCCGTGAAGAATATATACTGGGTAAGTTTTTCGTTTGCCGGATTATACTTTTTCATATCTATATCTGTTTTATGGTTACAATCTGGGATGTAAACATCCTGTTCTACCTATTTTTACAGATAGAATAAATTGTTGTAAACCTGATTATTGTTACTGTTATTTCTTAACGGTCAAGTCCTCTTCGGGGACATTTAACCATTCTGCAATCTGCTTATTTGAGGGGTATTGCTTTGTCAGAACGACTTCACCGTCCAGTGTTGTGATAGGAAGCACTTCTGCCGATTCTTTCATCAGGTATTCGTTGATTTTCTTGTTATCAACATAAACCTGTGGATGGTCACGCAAATTAAAGCGTTCGATGATAACGCCTTTCTTTTTCAGGCTTTCGATAACAACTGCTATCCGCATTAATTCAGGGTCTATATTTACCCCACATAGTCCGGTAGGACAACACAATGCCGGGTCGTATATCTTTACGGCTTTCCGGGTATCTAACTTTAAATCAACCATATCATTTTTATTTATTCTGTTACTAATTTCTTTATCTCTTCTTCGGATGGTACATAGCCCTTTATTTTCACTTCACCATCCACAACGATAGCGGGTAACGACATAATGTTATACTTCACTATCTCCAGTATATCTTCTTCTTTCTTCAAAGTTGCTTTACTGTTCGTGTCGGCAATTACTTTGGCAACCCTGTTATACGTGGTTTTGCAATTTGCACATCCAGTGCCTAATACTATAATTTCCATTTTCGTTCTCTTTAAATATTTGTAATGATATAATAAACTCCTACGATGATAAAGATGGCAGCTACTATCCGCTTAAACCATACCTGAAAGGTTTTCATATTATTGTAGAACTTTCCGACATTCCCGATACTATATGCCAATAACCAGGCGATGATTATTACAGGTAACCCGGTGGCAATAGCAAATACCGGAGGAAGTAATAATCCTGACGGGCTGGCTATCGTCATAGGTATAAGCACCCCGAAGTAAAGAACTCCGCTATATGGACAAAAAGCCAAAGCAAACACAACTCCCATCAAAAAGGCATTCCAGTAATTCCGTTTATTTGGCTTATTTTCCAATCCTGATGTAAGTTTATTCATTCCATTAAACTTGAATTTTATTACATCGAGCATTAAGATTCCTACTATAACTAATGCTATCCCCAGCCAAAATCCACCGATATTTTGAAGAAACCTTGCTATCTGAAACTGACTTGCTCCGAAATAGAAGATAGTTCCAAGAGCCGTATAAGAAAACATCCTGCCAAGAGTATAGAAAACCCCGTTAAGTAGTACCCGCCTTTTGTCGGCAATATCCTTGCTTAAATAAGCCGTAGCCGTAATGTTGGTAGCCAACGGACAAGGACTTATTGCAGTCATTAAGCCGAGCAAGAATGCCGTCAGTAGTGGGAAATTAGACCCATCGACAAGATTTTGTAAAAACTCCATCATAGGTATTATAGCCTTGCGTTTACTTCTTTCTTAATCAGTTCTGTAAGCACGTCAGGAGTATTGACAGCATTGGCGAAACCTTCTTTTGTCAGGTCGATATAATTATCGCCTTTTTCAATGATAAGGGCATTCCAAGTAATCTCATACTTCTCTACCAGTTTAGCATTTGCTTTATCTTCCGTGTTTATTTCTACAAAACGGACTTTCTTGTTATCAGCAAAAGCCTTTTCGATAGTTTCTTTTGTTACTTTCTCAACTGCCACACAGGTCTTACAGCGTTGCTTTCCGTGAAAATAATACACGTTCACCACAGAAGCATCTGCAACTTGTTCTTTAGCTGCCGTTTCAGATTCAGCAGCTTGTCCGTTTTTCTTTTGTGTATTACCACCACAAGCAACCAGCAATACAGCAAAAAGTCCGATTAAAATACATTTCTTCATACATTTTCTTTTTATTGGTTTGTACTATGTTTATTTATAATATTTCTTCCGAAGCCAAAATGCTAAGTTTACCAACAGGATTAATACCGGGACTTCGACCAAAGGTCCGACTACTCCGGCGAAGGCTTGCCCACTATGTAATCCGAATACACCGATTGCCACTGCGATAGCCAGTTCAAAATTGTTTCCGGTTGCAGTAAAGGCAATCGAAGCATTTTTATCATAAGAAGCCCCCATAAGCTTACCTGCGAAGAAGCTAAGCAAGAACATCACCACAAAGTAGATAAGTAACGGTATAGCTATGCGAACTACATCCAGTGGTATTTGCACAATCAGTTCACCTTTCAGGCTGAACATAAGGATGATAGTAAACAGCAGTGCTATTAAAGTTATAGGGGATATTTTAGGGATGAACTTTTCTTTATACCATTGTTCTCCTTTTAATTTTACCAATATAAATCGGCTTAATATTCCCATCAAGAAAGGAATACCTAAGTAGATAGCAACCGTTTCGGCAATCGTACCGATAGAAATATCAACGATAGCCCCTTCAAACCCGAATAGGGGAGGAAGTTTTGTAACAAACAACCAAGCGTAAAAGCTATAAAAGAACACTTGAAAGATACTGTTTAAGGCTACTAATCCTGCACCGTATTCCGTATTTCCTTCTGCGAAGTCGTTCCATACAAGAACCATCGCTATACATCGTGCTAATCCGATAAGAATTACTCCTACCATATATTCCGGGTAATCGTGTAAGAAGAAGATGGCAAGTAAAAACATTAATACTGGCCCGATAATCCAGTTCAGGATTAACGAGACTGATAATATTTTTACGTTTTTGAAAACCTTCGGTAATTGTTTGTAATCGACCTTTGCCAATGGTGGGTACATCATTAAGATTAAACCGATAGCTAAAGGGATGTTTGTAGTTCCACTGGATAATGAATCTATTGTACTGCTGAATGATGGGAAAAAGTAACCCAGCCCAACGCCAATAGCCATAGCCAAAAATATCCAAAGAGTGAGATTCTTATCTAAAAAACTCATTTTCTTTTTACTCATTGCTTTTTATTTTTTCGATATATAGTTTATAAAATGCTTCTTTAATTTCGTCCCTTACCCGAATAAATTCAGAGTGGATAAATTCAGGCGAACCCGTTGCTTCTGATGGGTCTTCAAATCCTATGTGCAAACGATTCTTTACATTACCGGAAAAGGTAGGACAACTTTCATTTGCACCACCGCAAACCGTAATAACATAGTCCCATTCTTCATTCAAGTATTTATCTACATTGTCGGATGTATGGTGTGAAATATCTATTCCGGCATCTTTCATAACTTCCACTGCTTGAGGATTTAATTTTCCACTCGCTTTTGTCCCTGCGGAATATACTTTTAGTGATGGGTCAAAAGAATGCAAGAACCCATGTGCCATTTGGCTACGACAACTGTTACCAGTACATAGAATAAGTATTTTCATAGCTTCAATTATTTATGTTAAGCAACCAATGACCGACATCCTGCCATTGATTAAATTTCCATCCTATTTCTTTCATGTGTGAAGCTTGCTTGAATCCAAATTTCTCGTGCAACTTTACACTGCCTTCATTTGGAATACAAATTCCAGCAATTAACACATGGATATTTTTTTTATCTAAGTTTTGGAATAGATGGTTGTATAACACTGTTCCAAATCCTTTTCCGGTATGGTCTTTATCTAAATAAATTGTAACCTCTTTTGTAGATGAATAAGCACACCTGCCATTCCATTTGTGGATGTAATAGTATCCTACTATATTACCATTGATTTCTCCGACATAATAGGAAAATCCGGAATCAATAATCTCACTGATACGTCCTTTCATTTCTTCTACTGAAACAGGAGCAGTTTCAAATGTTACAGCCGTATTCTCAATGTAATAGTTATATATTTCACAAATCCTACGGGCGTCTTCTAATTTTACTTTTCTAATTTTCATATCACTTTATTTATCTGAACATACCAAATGAATGTAGTTCGCCAAACAACGAACGTCTGTCGGAAAAAATATATGCTGATTAACAGCATACATCTTTTACATATACATTAAAAAGGTCTGCAAATAACTTTCGGGCTATTTCCCAGTTCTCCTTATTGATACAATACCTCACTTTCGGGGTTTCGATTTCTCCCTGAATTAAGCCCGCATCTTTGAGTTCTTTTAAGTGCTGTGATACGGTCGCTTTAGCTATCGGAAGTTCATCGTGAATATCCCCAAAGAAACAACTTTCTTGCGATGCCAAAAACAGTAGTATCGCAATCCGGGTAGGATGTCCCATTGCTTTTGCAAAGCGGGCAATTAATTCCTGTTCTTCAATGTCATTCTTAATCTTCACAATTCTATCTCCTTTATTTGTTGTTCGCAAAACTACGAACAATATTTCAAACAAACAAATTTTTCTGCATTTTTTAGTGCAAGGTGCAAGTATCTATATAGATAAGCTTGCACCTTGCACTAACGCTAAAGTATTGAGGACTAAATAATTTGCAAATATGAAATTTATATGTATCTTTGAACCCACGATATATGCAGAAGAGCATAGGTCAAAGGTGGACAAATAAGGCTATTTAATTTGTGCCTATTTCGTTACCGATTATAAGTTTGGAAAAACAAAAGCATTGACTTTTAAGCATATAAGGGGGAAGGTTCACCGACCTCTCTCTCCGCAGACAAGGGTGTAAATCAGCGAGTTATGTGATTTACACCCTTTTCTACACCCAAAAACTCGCGAACAATAAAAACAGCCTCCAATGTATTTCATTGAATTTATTAGGAAGCTCTTATCATAGATAAGTTCTATTTTTAATGTATGGAAAATGAAGTTGTGAGAAAGTTTACTTTTGAAACGGTCCTTTTTAGATATGTGAGTATACACAAAATGTAAGGCATAAAGATCGAGGTAGACCAAATACAACCTCCAGTGTGATAGAATTCAATGGCAACACAATGTTTGTATATTATGACACACTGCCATCTTTATTTTTTGGTTGTATGTTCGAATTATTGGCTAGATACCATTTCACATAGCACTTCAGCCCCTCCTCAATTGTAGTGTTTGGTCGAATACCTAAGTCTCTATATAATAGAGATGAGTCCGAATAGGTCAGTTGTGCTTCCCCTGGACGCAATGGGCTATGTGTGATTTTACTAGTTTTATTCAATAGCTTCTCTAGTATTCTAACGACCCTCTCTATAGGCACAGGAGACTGATTCCCAATATTGTATATCGGAGCAAGAGTTTCCCCCTCATGAAGTTTTTGAGTAACCTGTTTTATCACACAAACTAAATCTTTGATGTAGGTAAAATCTCGAGCTGTAGCATCATTTCCATAGAGAGTGATTGGTTTGCCGTGATATATCGCCGAGGTAAATAAACTGATTGCCATATCTGGTCTCATATCTTCCCCATAGATAGAAAAGAAACGAAGACCAACGGCTTTGAGGTTGAGATGTTTGGCATAAAAGGATGCAACCTGCTCATTATATAGTTTGGTAGCAGCATACAGACTCTTGGGTGATAGAGTCGCCTCAGACTCGAGGAAGGGGACATTCGAGCAATCGCCATATACACTACTAGAGCTGGCGTATATAAGAGGGATTCCCAGATGAGCACACAGACGCATAACCACCTCTGCTCCGTAGATATTACTCTCTATGTAGCTAGGGGTTAGATGTCCCTCGGCAACGACTCCTGCTTGTGCTGCTAAATGAATAACAAGTGTCGGAGTGTGAGTTTCAAGGATTTTCGTCAAACTCATGGACTCTGAGACACAAGCGTGATAGTAAACAAAAGATTGGAAGCACTGCAGAGATGCGAGCCTTCTTAGCTTGATCTCTATAGGATAATAATCGGAGAGAGAGTCTACACCTACTACCGCAACTTTATCCTCCAATAAGCTATGAGCCAAATGCGACCCAATAAACCCAGCAACTCCCGTGATGAGAATACACCTATTATTTTTACTTTTTTCTTTGTTTATAGCTGTCATAAATCTTTTTCCAAGATGGAGAAATCTTATTTTCACTGAGAGGAGCTTTCTCTACACGTGGTATGAAAAGACCCTGATTATGATCATAATCCTTGAAGTTGCCACATAGTCTACAGAAACGCTCTAGCTGTGCTCTCAATTTATCCTCGCTAACCTCCTTGAGACTACCAATAGCACAACGCTCTTGATTGAGCACACGATCTATGCCTCCACATACACTACAAGCATAGTAGCCATAGCGATTAAGACCTATACCACAAAAACTTGTCACCCAGCACCCTTTATGATACTGAGCATCGGCAAACTGCGGGTCGTCAATAGGTGCATCGTTAAATGGGGAGAAGTATTCGACCTTTTTACTTGTTTTGAACGACGAGCGATCTACCCAAAGCTCGGGATAAGTATCTTGAAGTTCTTGTAGTAAGATCCTACTATATTCGGTGTATCCGTTGCTAACAATTTGAATTTGGGTCTGAGGAGAACAAGGTCGGATATATTCGTTTATGATACACGATACTATCTCTCTCAACTCTGGATGTAAGGTAGGCTCTCCTCCCAATATGTTGATGAACTCCCACCGCTTACCCAACTCTATGCTTTCCTCGACAAAGCGCTCTATGTCAAGGAGGGTCATCTGCTCCGTAGTGGGGGCCTGTGGACAAGAGCGATTACAGGCTTCGCAGCCAAGATTGCAGATATAGGTGATATCGATCTCGATCTTATTGGTGTTGGGAATAAACGTTCTCCGACCAATGTGGACATCACTAGGAGACTTAGCTGGCCTATTCAGAATATAAGCGATATTACGCTCTTTGCTCTGTCGTACCTCCTCGGTATAAGCCTCTGCATCTCTGTCATAATAGTAGGTAAACTGCTCTAGTTGGTTGGGCTTTCGACTCATCTCCACGATGGGAACCATAAAGGCAAAGTCGGCACTGTTCTCAAGCCATTTACTTTTTGTTACAACCTTGCTGAGATTGCCGCTGTCTGGGACTCTTTTGAGGTCTTTTGCCTCGAGCGAGTCAAAAAGGTATTTGCGAAATGAGCGTGTATGCTGCCATACATTGCCTCCCGTGGCACGTGGATTCACGTAGTTCGCGGGATAGCGATAGTGAGGCTGTAGACGATAGTTCTGATACATACGCCCTATCACTACATCTGCAAAGTGCTCTTCATAGCGATTGGCTATCATAGACAAGACCTTGTCTCCTAGGAGAGCATCGTCTCCATCAAGAGTGATGATGACAGTATCTGTTTTTTTGACGAAATAGTGAATTGCTTTATGATGGTTGTATAAGCCACCACCCCTTACCCTGTTGCGAATCAATGTTATTCTATCTCTGAATGGTTTCGTTATATACTCTATAAAGAGAGATAGGCCATTGTCCGAGGCATCGTCGATGAGTACCATGCCCCAACGCTCATCACGCTGAGCAAGCAAAGAGGCAAACATCCTGAGAAATCTATCATAGGCCACATTGCGTACAGTACAAACGAAGACATAGGGCTCTTCTCTACGGGGAAGACACCAGTCATAGTAGCTCCCCATACAGTCAAATGCTCCATATTGACAATCGGGGATATGTCCTTGCTCTACTCGGTCTAGTATAGTTAGCCAAACGTCTGATACCGATTTGCGGTAGTTTTGAGGATGAATGTAGAATGTACGTCGGTCCCCACCTCGTATGGAGCTCATGCCCAAATCCTTTTGCTTGAGATGCATAGACCTAAACCAGGTATATTCCCAGCCTCTATCTAGAACTTGATTGTAGAAAGGACGCATAGCTAGCATGCGCTCCTTGTCAAACAATCCCATACGCACTTCTGGAGCAAATCCTCCGTCTTCGTAACCAAAGTATGGCTTGAACTTGATGCCTTTATCTTGGTATATATTAAATCCTACCGATACCACTGATGGATGCTCCTCAAGCTCACGCACCATATCCTCTAGGTAATCATGCATGAGGTCATCACGGCCGATTAGTACATCGCTATCCATCTGAAGAATATATTTGCCTTTGGCCTCCTCAAAGAGATAGAGCTGAGCAGTAACTGGTGCTTGGTGTTGACTATGAGTACAAGGGGAGGCTATCCCGAACCATCGCTCGTTGATGGCGACGACTTCCGTCTCGGGTAATATGATATATTTATCAATAACACCATTATGAATGAGCTTATTAGCCTCCTCTAGGAGCTTATCCCAAGATGCTTCTTGAGTAAACTGACGAAGAAAATCATCGGTTCGGGTATCAATGGCTAGAATATACTCGTCAAATCGATGTGGGGAGGAGAGCTGACGCACAATGTGACAGACATTTGCATAAATACTAGCATAATCCTGCGCACACGTCTTGACGACCAAGGAAACAGGCTCTCTAAAACGTGTAATATCGTGATAACCTAGCACTACCTCCCGAGGCGTTAGATACCCCTTTTTCCCTAGCAAAAGTCCTCGGATAGATCCTCCTGTCAAATAGCGCCCTCTACGTAACTCTTCAAAAAAGCGTAGCTCAAGATTGCCTAATACCTCAAATGGCACATCCAGCTTTTTCCCCAGCACAGAGACGCCTTCAAGCTGCTGAATACCTTTCTTTGATGACAGATGGATGGCACGCAGATACACTCCGTTGACAAACTCTTGTATACCCACCAGCTCTGGCAAATCAAACTGATTGATAGCACTCCGAGCTAGCTTGCGTAAGTATTCGTCATCCCGCCCTCGATATTTATTATATATGAATGCCCGAACGCACATATTGAGGAAGTGATTATCTGTATGAAAATACAGATTGTAATCAATGAGTTTAACCCCATTATCCGTACGAACGAAGTTACTAGGCTTAACGTCAAAGGCGATAAGGCCAGCGACCCATAGCTCAGCAAGCATATCTTGCCATTCTTCGGTAGCAATATCCGTCGCTGGGATAGAGGCCTCATAGGGGTACACCATAATGTAATAGCCTGTACCCACTGGTTCGAAGCTCTCTATGGGATAAATGCAACGAATGCTATGTGCTCTATCAAGGCTCCGTTTAATACGCCAATAATCTTTATCCTCTAGCTGGTCATAAACTTTGTAGACTTTATCTGACGTAGCGAAAACTACTCCTTCCCCTCCCTGACCTAGTAGCCGTACTGAAGATTGTACATCATTGGGTAGTATGAGCCAGGCTGTTCTCTGCCTAGCGGTCAATACTGTTGATATAGTACTCATATAGTCTTTTTCTGCTGTCAATATAACTGTCGTTGACTTTATTTGTTTGTGTGGTCTTGCCCTCCAAGCTGTACATACAGTACATCTGCTGAGAAGCCATAAGGAAGGAGCGGCTTGGGAGTCGAAGTAGGGTCTGGATAACCAACCAATGATCCTCTCCACTGCATTCATCGGGGTAAGGGCGATAAACACTTGGACGAAGACACAGATTGCACGAAGGTAGCTCTGCAGTGCGATCCCCCAGAGCCATAGACAGTAGCCGTCTCCTCATATATTCGCTATTATGAAAATCTTTGCTCGCCCGATTGATGCCAACGATCCTACCTCTGTGTATTTGATAATTGCCACAGAGTACTGCATTTACCTCGTCATCTGCAAACAAATACTCTATTTCCGAGAGAGTTGTTGTGCTATGGAGTTCGTCATCGACATCTAGGCGACACAGTATGTAAGTATGCGGATAGGATCTAAGGATATACTCCGCTAGAGCATTGCGTGCTTTGGCAGGAGAGCCTCCATTTATATCTATGGTGATAATATTATGGTAGAGGCAGAGGCAATCCGAAATTTCAGCTCTCCATCCATCTGTCGAAGCATCATCTCCGATAAATAGTACTATGGGTCGCTCCGTACGCTCCTGTGTCACTACAGAACGTACTGCCCTACGGATACTTTTGGCGCCATTATGCAGGGGCATCATAATGGCAATAATCTCCTGGGCTTGGTAGTAACTCTCCCAGATTTTCTGTTTATGAGGATAAGAAAACAGCTTTTCAGCACGCATAAGAGAGCGCTCAAGTGTTGGTTCATCGAAGCGCCACAGGTGTTTCTTATAAAAAGTATCTAAGCCAGCTGTTTTGTTTTCAATATTGTTCGTAACACAGGCTGGTGAACGGGCATCGTGCCAAACAGTCTGTTCGTCAATAACCACAATATTTTTATTGCCAAATCGCTCCAAAAAGCGAATCATAAGATCTCTATCGGTACAGCTCCTTAGTGTCTCATCGAAGCCTCCTATAGTCTCAATGGCTGAGAGACGAAAACACATATTGCTCCCTTGAACCCCTGGATTGCCGTAGAGAAATTTAGGAATAGTGAGGTCGCTATGACTTTTGAGTTTTCCTGACTCCCCGTGTTGGTGGTATACACGAGTCAGGTTGCAGAAGATAGCATCAGGATTGCTACACATAGCCTCGGCACAGCGTCGGAGGTGGCTGCTATGCCACCGATCGTCATCATCAAGTATAGAGATATAGACATCTTCCCAGTGATGCTCAGCTGTATATTTGCGTGCATAAGCTATTGCAGTATTCCAGGCTCCGGTTCCTGAGAACCCAGAAGTTCGATTATTTCGGATTAACCTAAGCTCTACAGCGGTTCTTTTCTGTAACTCTTCAAGCCCCAAGCTGATTTTGCTATACTCAGCCGGGGCATTGTTATCATCGACCACAATACAAGCACAAGGAAGACAATCTTGAGCTAAAACAGAGGGAATAGCTTGCTGCAACAAAGTTCCTGTTCTACAGCCAGAGGTCGCAATAATTGTAATAATAGGGTATCGAGATGTCATGAAGAGATTATTCATTTGTGTTCGCAAAGGTACGAAGAAGCTAGCAGAGGAGCGAAGGGATTTCCCTATTTAACACTGAAAAACAAGAGGGCGAGCTCGGTGAGGGCGAAACGTGGTGAGAGGCTCGGGGGCGGTGATGCTCTGCGAGCCTCTTTTTGTATCAAAATGCGTGTTGAGGACGGCGGAATGAGGGGTTGTGATTTCCTGCCTTTTCCTTGCATTTCCTGCGACCTCCTTACCCTTTCACAGACAACAGATTAGCTCATACTTTTGCAGTGTCAGAGCTGACTAATAGCCCGAAGCACAAGGGCAAAAGTATTCACAACTCAACTGCAATGAAGTATGATTTTAGAAGAACTTTTGGGCAAGCCCGTATGGCAGATGACTGGCGAGGAATTGCTCTTCCTTGCTCGCCACGTCTCACAGCCCAACAATACCCCCACGGAGGCAAGCCCCTCCAAAGAGCAAAGACGCTATGTGTATGGGCTATCGGGCATCGCTCGCCTTTTCGGCTGTAGCCTCCCCACCGCCAATCGCATCAAGCAGAGTGGCAAGATAGACCGAGCCATCACACAGGTAGGGCGTAAGATTATCTGAACGCTGACCTCGCCCTCGAGTTGGCTGGTCGCAAAAAACAAGAGGACGCAGATGAATCCGCCAGCCTACGAAAGCATTTGGCAGCAATAGTAGCGAATAAGTTCAACCTATCTCGCATCAAGCTTCGTGTAGATGCAAGGATTCCAATGAACTACTTACCACTCAGCCCACAATCCTAATTTCACACTTGAAACGAGAAACATGACAGGGTAATAAAAACAGAAGTTAGGCATAAACACAAAAGAAGAACAACTCTGTTTTGCTGTGGCAATCGGCTTAAGCCTTATCTTATTTTTTCAAGAAAAAATCACAAGAGAATGCACTAATTACTACATAACTCCATGTTTTATAGCCACTTCACTTACATCTGAAGATTACAATCCTTTGCACCTCAATCAAGAACGGCTTCTTTTTGATAAAGAAAATTCACATTTTTGATAATAGCATCGTAAAATATGGCTTTAATTTATTGGCAAATAGTTTGATATATCTTATCTTCGCAAAATAGTATGCCCTTTTGTGGTGAGATAGAGTATTACAATTTTAAGTTATCCATATATCTGCAAGCTAATGAAACAGTTTTTCAAGATGCTTTTGGCTTCGTGCCTTGGCGTGGTTGTCGCCGGCATCATCGTATTGTTCGTGTTCTTCTCCATGTTGGGGGGATTGGTTTCGTCCGTGTCTGATGCCTTCGGCAGTAAAGATACAGCCACAACGAAAGCCAAGAAGATCTCCAGTGGCAGCGTCCTTATGCTCGACCTTTCGGGTATGATCAATGACACCAAGACCGGCGACTTCTATTCCGACCTACCTTTTGGCAAGGGGGATAAGAAGCAAAAAAACTTCCCTCTCCATGAAATCATCAAGGCGATCAACATCGCAACAGAAGATCCAAAGATCGAGGCTATCGTCCTCAAACTCGAAAGAGCAGGCATGGGGTTTGCGACAGCTCAAGAGCTACGTGAACATCTTGACAACTTCCGTAAGAGCGGTAAGGAGATCTTCGCTTACGCAGAGCGTTATGGCTATGGCAACTATTATGTCTCAAGTGTCGCCGATAAGGTATACCTCAACCCTTATGGCATGATCAATATCTCGGGTCTTTCGTCTACCACACTCTTCTACTCGGGCATCCTGAAGAAACTGGGCGTGGAGATGCAAGTCTTCAAGGTCGGCACGTTCAAGGGGGCTGTGGAGCCTTATATCAACTCCAAGCTCAGCGATGCAAACAAGATGCAGATACAGACTTACCTTGACGGTCTTTGGTCTTCGACAAAGGCAGACATCGCACAAAGCCGTAATATACACCCGGACTCCATCCAAGCTTTTGCTGACAGGGGGGATTGTTCAACACTCCTCAAGAGGCTCTTCGCCTTCAGTTTGTGGACTCGCTCCTCTATGGCGCAGACTTCGATGAGGTCATCGCTCAGAACCTCGTGGGGGACAGAGAAGCGGAGATTGACTACCTCTCTGTGGGAGATGTGCTTGCATCTTCAAGGAAGGGTATCAGAAAGATGGGGGATGTCGTTGTCCTCTTTGCCGAAGGTGCCATCGTGGACAAGGATCTTGTCGATGTGCCATTCCCAACCATGAGCGAAGAAGCGACCATCAACCGTGATCTGATCAAGCAACTTCGTGATGTCGCGGATGACGAAAGTGTGAAGGCTGTGGTCCTCCGTGTCAACTCTCCCGGTGGGGATGCATTCCTCTCGGAGCTCATCCATCATGAGGTCAAGAGACTCAAGGAGAAGAAACCTATCGTTGTCTCTATGGGTAATTATGCCGCATCGGGTGGTTATTACATCTCTTGTGAAGCTTCTAAGATCTATGCCGATCCGTACACATTGACCGGTTCGATCGGAATCTTCGGGCTGTTCCCCAACTTTACCGGTTTGGCTCAGAAGCTTGACTTGTCTTACGATACCGTCAAAACGGCGCAGTTGGCTGACTTCGGCACTCCTTATCGTCCTATGACAGACAAGGAAAAGGCCGTGATGCAGGGCTACATCGAAAAGGGCTATGACACGTTTATCACAAGGGTGGCTGATGGTCGTGGCATGACCAAGGCTCAGGTCGATTCTGTCGGTCAAGGTCGTGTATGGCTTGGTCAGAAGGCGCTTGAGATCGGCCTTGTCGACGAACTCGGGGATCTCACTGATGCTGTCACCGAAGCGGCTCGTCTTGCGGGTCTTAGCAGTGACTACAGTGTGGGTTACAATAAGAAGGAGGTGAATTGGTTCGAAGACCTTTTGGGGCTCTCTATGGTAGAGATCAAGAGTCTGGTAAACTTCAACTTCATCCTTTCGCCCGAAGAGCAAGAGCTCCGCAAGCACATCGAACGCCTTCGCTCACGTACCGGTATCATGGCACTCCCTCCATACGACTTGGAGGCTGTCACTCCTGATATGGGCAAGGTAGAATACTAAGAACAAAATAGAGGGGGTGTGTCAGAGAGGAGTATTGTCTCTCCGGCACTGTAACGAGGGCAAGCGTGGTGCCAAGCCATGCATCATCAAGCCCCGATAATAATTCGTCAAATCGAGGGATACTATTCCTTCTGACACACCTCTGACATACATATCAGCCCCACTCCGTGGGGACAACGAAATAGATGAGCAAGAGGCGCAACATACTACTCAAGATACCTGCTGTATTGTACGGCTGGGGAGTGGGGTTGCGCAATTTTGCTTTTGATATGGGGATGATAAAGTCGGTGAAGCCTTCGATACCCACCATCTGCGTGGGTAATCTTTCGGCCGGAGGGACAGGAAAGACTCCTCACATAGAATGGCTCATCCGTCAACTCAAAGATCGCTATCGACTGGCCGTCCTCAGCCGTGGTTATGGTCGCACGACGAAAGGTCCGATCATAGCAACACCAGGGCATACGGCGCAGGAGATCGGTGATGAGCCCGCACAGATATTATCGAAGTTCCCTGATCTCATGATGTATATCGATGGCAATCGTCGTCGTGCCATAGCGGCCATGGAGGCTCTTCCGGAGAAGGAACGCCCCGAGGTCATCCTCATGGACGACGGTTTCCAGCACCGTTATGTGACTCCGGCTTACAGCATCCTCCTCACCTCGTACTACAACCTCTTCACGAGAGATGATCTGCTCCCGTATGGTAATCTCAGAGAGAGTGCCATGGGCAAGCTCAGAGCGGACACGATCATCATCACTTCACTCCCTTCGGGACTCAATCCCATCGACCTCCGCCTACTCGAAGGGGAGATATCTCCCATCGCACACCAAGATCTCTATTTCAGCCGAATCGCCTACTCAGCACCGGTGCCGATTTTCGAACCGACCGCTCCGACTCTGAACACCATGACACCGATGATAGGGATAAGTGGGATAGCAGATCCCGACCGTTATCACGAATACTTGAAAGGAAATTACCGCAACATAAGGAAGTTCGTCGTCTATCCGGATCATTACAGCTTCACGACAGAGGATATCCGGAATCTCCTCGAATACTTGGACGAAGAGGCCGGCAGCGTCATCCTATGTACAGAGAAGGATGCGATCCGGCTACGTACCATGGAGTCGGACATCCCGAAGGAGTACCGACATCGTCTCTATACCCTTCCGATCCGTATCGACCTTTCGCCAGAGAGCACGAAGCGCATCATGGCTAAGGCTCATCATGCTATTTCTCACAACGGCTTGACGATCTGACAGCCTGTACCCGGCTCCTTATCTCCTGCAATCATTTTGGATTTTGTCCAAATGTCTCCGGTGAGGAGTGCATGGAGAAGGTGATGCAGGCTCGAAGGGTATTCCTCTTTTGAAGAAATATCGTACTTTTGTCCTCGGTGAAGTGTTTTTAGACAACCATTTAAGTGATATATAAGAAAGATAAAGTGAATACATTAGATATACAACAGATCCGAAAGGATTTCCCTTCCCTTTCGCAGAAGATCTACGGAGATAAAAACCTCATTTACCTCGACAATGCTGCAACGGCACAGAAGCCCCTACAAGTCATCCAAGCCATGGATGAGGCTGCCCTCTACCGTAACGCCAATATCCATCGAGGGGTGCACTTTCTCAGCAGAGAAGCAACCGAGGCGCACGAGAGGGCTCGCAAGACGGTGGCAAAGTTCATCGGGGCAGAGTCTTCGGACGAAGTTCTCTTCACGAGAGGCACGACCGAGAGTATCAACCTTGTCGCACACTCTTATGGTCGGAAGTTCCTCAAGCCCGGAGATGAGGTCATCGTCTCTGTGATGGAGCACCACTCGAACATCGTGCCTTGGCAACTCTTGGAGGGCATTAAGGTCGTGCCTGTACCTGTTACAGAGACCGGAGATCTCGATATGGAAGCATACCGCAAGGCTTTCACTCCTCGCACGAGGTTCGTATCTATGTGCCACTCTTCGAATGTGTTGGGCACGACAAATCCCATCCGAGAGATCGCTCAGATCGCTCACGAGCATGGGGTGCATATCCTTGTGGATGCAGCTCAGTCGGTGGCGCATAGACCGATCGATGTACAGGAGTTGGGAGTGGATTTCCTCGCCTTCAGTGGGCACAAACTCTATGCTCCGACAGGTATCGGAGTGCTCTATGGTCGTCGCGAACTGTTGGAAGCTATCCCCCCCTATCAGGGTGGTGGTGAAATGATCCACAAGGTGACCTTTGAGAAAACAACATTCAACGAGATTCCGTTCAAGTTTGAAGCCGGGACACCGGACTTCATCGGCAGTGTCGGTCTGGCCAAGGCGATAGAGTATATCTCTGCACTCGGCTTCGAGAGCATCATGAAGTATGAGGAGGAGTTGTTGACATATGCGACAGAACGGTTGCTCACACTTGATGGCATCAAGATTCATGGCACATCGAAGACAAAAGAGGCTGTGATCTCTTTCACTTTTGAGGGACTTCACCCTTATGATGTCGGTATGCTCATCGACCGTATGGGGATAGCCGTACGCACGGGACACCATTGTGCTCAACCCTTGATGCATGAGCTTGGGCTGGATGGGACAATAAGAGCAAGCTTTGCCTTCTACAACACAAAAGAGGATATCGATGCACTCATCGTGGCACTTCAGAGGGTGCTTCCTATGTTGAGATAATCACACAACCTATATTAATAACACTCTAAAAAACAGAACATTAAGCATGAAAAGAACATTTATCTACATGATCATAGCGACGGTAGGGGTTTGCCTCTCTGTCTTGAGTTGTGCAAACTCTGTAGAATACAAGACTGTGAACGTGCAAGAGTTTAAGACTGTCCTTCAAGAAGAGGGGATGCAGCTACTCGATGCTCGTACCATCGAAGAGTACAATGAGGGACACATCGACTGTGCCGTTCAGATCTCTGTCAAGGATGCAGACTTCGAAGCTCGTGCATTGGAAACATTCGACAAGAACCGTCCCGTAGCAGTCTATTGCCGTAGCGGTCGCAGAAGTGCAAAGGCTTCGGAAATCCTCACAAAGGCAGGCTTCAAAGTCATCAACCTTGACGGTGGTTACGAGGCTTTCATCAAGCAATAATCTCTACTAATCACACCCAATAGGAACTAAGAAAGCCATCTCCGCTTCCCAAGAGCAGAGGTGGCTTTTTTACTGTGATTACTGATGATCCGCTTAAGGATCTATTATTTCGGAGAATAATCTGACTTTGCCCTCCGAAAAAGATAATTGTATTCTTCCTTGTATCTCTTGAGCCGCTCATAATCATTTTCTGATGGTGTAGGCAATCGCCGAATATCCATATTGTGCGTTAAATCGTTGAGCTTTACCGCTGTTGCCAGAGGATGCTCACCTATATTTCGGATGTATGTCGCTCGATAAGGTGTCGTATTGTGGTTGAGCAGGTGTAAAGCCTGTGCCATGTCTGTTTTGTCTTTTGTGTCGAACGACATCTCTGCTTCCTTTTCCAATAGATCCAATATCTCTTCTATACTGTAAGGAGTGTCTTCTCCGGCGTCATGAAGATAGCCGACGACTTTCTCCTGAAAGGTTTTGCCCAAAGAGGCTACAAAACTCAAATGTCCGAGATAATAGTCTACTCCGGCCTTATCTGTCTGTCCTCGATGCAGTCTTTGGGATAACCTTGCAGCTGCATTGATCCATTTTTCTTGCATTTCCATAATGATATTTTCTTTGGAGTACTACCATGTCTTATCGATTTACCGAGTATATGAGGTCGTGCTTAGGCTTGATGAGTAAGTCACTCCAAGTTAACTTCGATCGAAGGTCATGTAGTATTGCGACTATCTCTGTCCGATCTCAAGAGCGTTCTCGGGCATTTATTTCGATAATAGATGTGTGGTATGTTGTCTTTATCTTGCCCAGATGGCTTGGGCTGCCCGTGCTTGTTCCCATAGCATGGTCAGACCGTTGGAGACTTTTGCTCCAACCTTTTGTCCCTCTTTCATGAAGGGTGTCTCTTCAGGCGAATAGATCAAGTCGATGAGGGTATCTTCGGAAGTGAGAAGAGAATAAGGGATGGGAGGCAGTTGATCAGGAAGTTGATGGCTGCCCAAGGGTGTCGTATTGACAATGACTTTGGGAAAAGTGGTGGAGAGGAGGGTGGGTAAATCTTCATAACAGAGCACTCCCTCTTGCGGATGTCTTGAGATCAATATCAAGGCTCTTCCCCGTTTTTCCAACGCTCTTACAACGGCCTTTGAAGCCCCTCCTGTACCCAAGATATAGATCTCTGATGATGGGTCTAAGTCCATACCACCAATCAACGTCTCAAAGCCAATGACATCGGTATTGTAGCCGATCCAACGACCTGAAGGTAGACACTTCACTGTATTTACGGCTCTCGTAGCGAGGGCATCCCCTTCGAGTTCGTCAAGATAAGGGATAATGGCTTGTTTGTAGGGAATAGTAACGTTGAAGCCTCGGAGGTCCGACATCGCTTTTGCTCGACCTACAAAAGCTATGAGATTTTTTGTATCGAAGAGAAGGTAGTCCCTATCCTCAATATCTTTGCCCCAAAGGACTCGATGTATCTCCGGCGAACGACTGTACGATATGTCTCGGCCGAGCAACCCATAGACTTCCGTCATAGCAACAAGGTTGGATCAAAGAGGTTTGTATGCAACGTACATCGCACAGACTCCCGGAGGAAAGACCTTGAAAGACGCCCGAGAAAACCCGATACCCTCCATGATACTTTTCATCCCATTACGTTGGGGCATACGCCGGATGCTCTCAGGGAGATAGGCATAAGCCTTCCGGTTGTGTCCAAGGACAGCCCCAAGGACAGGAATAACCCCGAAGGCATGCAACTTATAAAGTCCTCTGGAGATCCGTCTGTCGGGCTCGCAAAGTTCGAGGATGACAGCAACACCTCCCGGACGTAAGGTGCGGTACATCTCCCCAAGACCTCGTTCGAGGTCGGAGAAGTTGCGGACTCCGAAAGCACAGGTGATGGCATCGAAAGTGTTGTCTTTGAAGGGTAAATGAAGAGCGTTGCACTGAACCGTGGAGACCTGAGACATACCGCGTTCGACGAACTTTCGGTCGGCCTCTCTCAGCATATTCTGAGACAAGTCCGCAGCCACGATGCGTGCCGAAGGTATGGCATTCGACAGTGCGATGGTGAAGTCTCCTGTGCCTGCAGCGAGGTCGAGGATGTGACGAGCACCTGTACGCGAAACGAGCTTGACAGCACTCTTGCGCCATGTGGAGTCAAGCCCAAAAGAAATAAGCCTGTTGAGCTTATCGTATTCGGGGGCAATGGCGTCAAACATCTTTCGGATGTTTGACGCCTTTTTACTGATTATCGTTCTTTCAGCCACGCTGTAATGTTCCTTTCGATTCTCTTTTCAAGATCATCGGTCGGATGCTTGACAAAAGTCTCTCCGATGAGCTTTTCATATAGTTCGATATATCTATCTGTGACACTCTCACAATATTCAGGTGTCATGGTCGGCACTTCTTGACCTTCTCCGCCATTGAAGCCTTTGTCGATAAGCCATTGGCGAACAAACTCTTTGGACAACTGTCTTTGCGGCATACCTTTTTGGAAAAATTCGTCATAGGTGTCCTTATAGAAATAGCGTGAAGAGTCAGGTGTGTGGATCTCATCGATGAGATAGATCTTGCCATCTTTCTTGCCGAACTCATACTTGGTATCCACGAGGATGAGTCCTCTGTCCGCAGCCAGTTTTGTCCCTCGCTCAAAAAGGGCATAGGTGTACTTCTCCAGCTGCTCGTAATCCTCTTTGGAGACAAGGCCCGAAGCGATGATCTCTTCGCGAGAGATATTTTCATCATGCCCTTCATCTGCCTTCGTCGTAGGGGTAATGATGGGGTGAGGAAACTTCTCATTCTCTCTCATACCTTCAGGTAATGTCACACCACAGAGGGTGCGTTCGCCGGCTTTGTATGCACGCCAAGCACTACCGGTAAGATAACCACGGATGACCATCTCGACCTTAAATCCTTCGCAACGAAGACCGACGGTGACCATAGGGTCAGGGTTATCGAGCTTCCAGTTGGGAACGATGTCTTTCGTCGCATCAAGATTAAATGCGGCAATTTTATTGAGGATCTCACCCTTGTAAGGGATCCCCTCGGGAAGGATGCGGTCAAACGCCGATATGCGGTCCGATACGACCATTGCGAGGAGGTCATCTCCGATGAAGTACACATCCCTGACCTTTCCGTGGTAACAAGAGGTCTGTCCCTCAAACTTGTAATCTGTCTTTGTTAGTGCTTGTGCCATTGTTATAGTATGATTTTATGGGTTTTCGAGTTCGTCATTGCTCTCGGCTATCATAGAGGCTTCACGCTCTGCTTTCACTTGACGGTCGTGCTCATCATAAGCTTCGACAATAGCCTTGACAAGACCGTGGCGAGCGATGTCCTTCTTTTCGAAAGCAATCTTTCCTATACCGTCGGTGTCACGTAGGATGTGTAGAGCTTGTTTGAGTCCGGAGGTGGTGCCTTTCGGAAGGTCTATCTGGCTCATGTCTCCCGTGACGATCATCTTGCCATTCATGCCGAGACGAGTAAGGAACATCCGCATCTGGTGGGGTGTCGTATTCTGTGCCTCATCGAGGATGATTACCGCATCGTTGAGGGTGCGACCACGCATGAATGCCAGGGGGGCAATCTGGATGACTCCGGTCTCCATATACTCTTTAAGCTTGATGGCAGGTATGAGTTCCTGCAAGGCATCATAAAGCGGTTGGAGGTAGGGATCCAATTTGTCCTTCATCTCTCCGGGCAAGAAGCCGAGTTTCTCTCCGGCTTCGACCGCAGGGCGGCTCAAGATGATCCGTCGAGCTTGTTTGCTCTTGAGCATCTTCACTGCCATGACTATGGCGATGAATGTCTTACCTGATCCGGCAGGCCCTGTCGCAAAGACAAGGTCATGCTCCTCGACAAGACGTATCATTTCACGCTGGTTGGCGGAGAAAGCTTTTATGGCCTTACCTCCGGCACCATAGATGATGACATCTTCGGAAACACGCTCTTTGGGTTCTTCTCCTCGGTGCAGCTCGACGATGGTCTCATCATCGAGGATATTGTAACGCTCGGTGTGCTTTTCGAGCTTGCTCAAGAAGCGTACGAAGTCCGAGCACTCGTCCGGATCTCCGATGACTTTTACGATGTTTCCTCTCGCCATGATCCTTAGTTTGGGATAGAGGGCTTTGAGGAGAGATAGGTTCTTATTGTTAGTGCCGAAGAAGACGGTGGGATCCGCCTCTTCGACAAGATAAATTCGTTCGTTATTCATTTATTATTGTTACAGTGACAATAGCCCGTTCATGCTATGGAAAGATCACTCCGTAGCGAGCATCTTCTCCACAGCCTCTTCGAGTTGCTTATAGGAGAGAGCACCTTCATTCTTCACACCCTTACCTTTCATTGGGATCATGAATGTCGTAGGCATCGCTCTTACGCCCATAAGTTGGGTTGGGATAGGGTTCTTGTCTACATCTATTGTATATACATAAATCTTACCTGCATACTGCTTCGCAATTTCTTTGAGGCGAGGCTTTAGTACCTTGCAAGGGCCGCACCATGTAGCGTAGAAGTCCACGATACAAGGCTTGTCCCCCTTGTACACGATCTCGTTGCTATCGAAGTCATAGATGAGTTCTTTGAACTGTTTGGTATTGATTTCGATGAGGTCTCCCTCGCCCGCTTCACCCGGAGGCACTGCCGCAATAGCATCGTTATTATATTGCAAGTATGCAAAACCAGCTACAAGTACAACAGCAAGAGTAGCAAATAGAGTAGTTAGTTTCTTTGTCATGATTGAATCGTTTTAAAAGTTTTGATTGTCGGGATGGCTCTGTGGACTATCCCGTAGCACAAATATACACAAATATCTTCGGCCTGAGCAGTGTCTGTAGTAGCCCTCACGATGAAGTCTGAGTGTATCAAAGAGGGTTTTCATAAGAAGCTCACACAAGGAAAAAACAAATGAAATGCCCAAAAAGTTGACCTTCGCCCCGGCTATCACCCCATTTGGAGCCTGTGTCAAATACGACTCAATAGTTCGGAAGCATACAGTCCCTCGGATGACTTCGGGTTTATCCTGATACACTTGTCAAGATAAGCACGAGCTTGTTCAGAGTCAGAGAGGAGTTCGATGCAAGTCAATGCGACGCGGATAAGAGCGTTTTGATAAGACTCGACAGAGACTCCTTTTGAGTTTTTCAGTACAGATAAGGACAGTCCACTGAACGCAGGTTGATCCGAATTCATTGCCCAAAAATCGTGCTCGGGGATATTCCCCCAAATCTCTCTGAAGCTACGACGATCCTCTTGTCTATCCTCAATGTCATTCCGAGTGTCGGTGTCGTATTTCTTTCCCCTCTTGAAAAGAGACGGGTGCTCATATCTATGTATTGTCTCCAAGTCCGGTTTGATACGAGACAGAGCGGTATACCGAAGGCTGTCTCTTAGACCTTGGACGCCTCTATCCCTCAAGCCTGCTTTTTCATGCAAGAGTAAGGCTTTATAGAGATCACCCTCATTATAGGCTAAGTCTCTCAGCTGTCGCACCGCATCCATCCGAAGAGAGCTCCTATCGGTTGTCTCCTCAACCCATCGTGTTATATCTCCGGACTTCTCCTTCGTCGGAGCAAGTGTCCATAGTTCGATACAGATATACTCCTTTTGATTTTTGAGTGACAGTAGCGATTTGAGGGACTCCAGGCTTTCTGTCGCAAGAGGCATATTGTTGTTCCTTTTTGCAAAGTCCGCTTGTCGCCTCAGTAGGACAGCTCTCTCATATCGGGTAAGATCTGAGGCTGAGAGTAGTTGCCGAAGTCCTTTGGTTGCCGATGGATAATTTTCTCTCACCATCTCCAGATAAGTTCGTAATATGAGGGAGTCTCGTGCCCCAAAGCTTGTTCGATCATGTTGATCGAGAAGCATCTCTGCCTCGGTGACCTTTCCTTGAGCCGAAAGAGCTGAGATTAAGTGCTTATAAGATATCCGACGGAGTGTGCTGTCCTCATAGTGCGACAGACAGAAACGACACTCGGCCTCCAATCGCTTCATGTCTCCGAGTAGAAGCAAAAGTTCTTGTCTGCCTTTCCACACAGCCCGAACCTCGGCGATCGCCTCTTTTGGGATGCCGTGCTCTTGTTTTGCTTGCCCCTTCAGATACTCTTGGCTTGTATCAAGAGCTTGTATCAAGAGCCCTTCGGCTTCTCGTTTCCCTTCATGAGCAAAATAAGTCAGAGTCAAAGGTGGCAAAATACTATCCCCTCCCGAGGAAAGAGGGAGGTGGGTATAGAAGACGTTTGTTGCGTGCTTGGCTTCTTGTCGGAACGCATGATAGGCATTGATGCGACGAAACTCTCTGCCCAAGCGACTGCTGCTACAAGCAATCACCGCACCTATGGTGCCAACTAAAAAGAGAAAAAAAGAAGCCTTTCTCACTGTTGTGCCAGACGTCGTTGGCTCAGGGTACGTGTCCCTTTGGCGACGACAAAGACAATAGTGAGCAATAAGATAGAGAATGCGCCGGTAGGCAGATTGAGGACATAACTCCCGATGAGGGCACAGATCCCCGAAAGGATGCTGAGTACCGACGAACCGATGAGCAACTTCTTGAAGTTGGAGGTAAAAAGGTTGATCGTCATTTGTGGCAGGGTGAGCATACTCATCAGCATCATGATACCCATCACACGGATACTCAATACAATGCCTATACAGATCCACACCATCAACGCCACACGATAGAGACGGACATTGAGTCCCCTTGTACGACCGTACTCGGGATCAAAGGACACCAGTAAGAGAGGATTGTAAAAGTACATTACGGCGGGAATACTCACCGCAACGAAAGTCCCCAGCATGATCAGATCCAAGCGACTGATAAGCAGGATATTCCCGAAAAGGAAGGCATTCAGCCCGGGTGTATATCCCGGTGTCATGAAAGTGAATAGGACTCCGATGGCCATACCCAGCGACCATACCGCTGCAATGGCAGAGTCTTCACGCACCTTCCCCCGGTCGGCCACAACCTCTACCCCCAAACCGCTAAATATGGCTGCTATCATCGCATAGAGTAAGGGAGACTGCCCCAAGAAGAAGCCCAACCCCAGCCCGGCAAACGAACTGTGCGTCACTCCACCTGCGATGAATACCATACGACGGACGACGACATAACTACCGATGAGTCCTGTCGCTATTGCGGTCAACAGTACAGCGAGTGCCGAGTAAGTGAAGAAGCTGTATTCGAGTATCGACATAAGTCCCTTGTTCTTACTTACCGAGCGGCATTTCTGCTTTTATTCGGGCTCCTAAATCTTCGGGCAAGACGATCCCCCGAAGTTGAAGACTTTCGAGCCAACCAAGTCGGTCTGAGGACAGCAAGGTGTCATAGACCTCGATAAATTCAGTCTTTTCGGCCGCAGTATAGCTACCTGCTTCACGACCTGAAAACCTATCCAGTTCGTGATCATCATAGTAGATGATCTTGGGCGTGTCCGGATGCTTCTTGTGACAGTTGGCACCACCACAACAACCTCCCCCTTTGCTACACATTTTCACCTCACTCTCATCCGAGGAGCTCTTCGCCCTCCTGAGCAAGACAAAAAGGACAAGTAAGACTACGAGCAATGCGCCCAACAATATAATCGGGTTCGAAAAAAATATGTCTACCATAATTTATGCGTATGAATGTTGTCTGAGAAAAAGCAAAAAGCAAGCACTTTTTACTTCGCCTTGTACACCCACGCAGAGAGATTGCCGTTGATCTCTTTGAGTGTGGTGTTGGAGTACGCTACTGCCTCCTCCATGGTCTCGAATGCCGCCACGTAGATCTTGTAGTTGCTGTTATCTGTACGAAGGACTCCCGCCCCTTCGAACATCGAAAGGTCGTTGTACTCCATATGCTTCTCCACTCCGGAGCCGGTTTTGTAGGTCGCAACAACAACAAAATGCTTGACTTTATCCTTGACCTCTGTCACAAGAGGCAGACCGGCCAAAGTAGCCGCGTCTGTCGCTTCTCTTGAAGGTTGTGCCATCTGAACCGGAGCAATGATTGTCTCTCCCGCAGAGGTAGCACTCACGGCACCAGCCTCCACGGTCGTCGAGTTTTTGTCCAGCATGGAGGTGAAGAAGCCGGCACTATAGCTATCCTCGGGCAAAGAGATTGTTTTTGTGGGGATGAACCATGTCATCGCCAAAAGCGCAGCCGCAGCCACTCCATACTTAAGCCCCTTAACATGAATAGGCAGATAGTACACCCCCTCACGACGAGTTGGCATCACATTATCGCCCAAAGCAGGGATTGCATGGCTCAAGGTAGGCAACTGTGCTACCGGCGTAAGTCCATAGTGAGAGATAGAGAACGGATGATCAGGATTAGGGAAGAACGAGACACGCTCCCCACTCTTATCCATCGAGAGACGACCGACACTACCAAGGCTCACCACCGAAGATGAGCGAAGACTTGCACGAAGTTCTTCGACATCCTTTTCAAGTAGCGCAAGCGCACGTTTATAACTCATCGCAAAAGCATCGCTGTAACTGCCGACAAGGATGCCATCATTCTGTTGCACTGCCGAATTGAACGACAACGCAAAGTGTCCGGGAAAGATCAATCCCTTGCCTTCATCCAATGAAGACGAGACCCGATGCTTGATGAAAGCGCCGAATCCCGGTACCACGACACACTCATGCGTATAGAGTGCCTGCTCGATATGTCTGATAAGTCGTCTCATGTCCCTACCTAATCTAAGATGTTACAACATCCAAAAGTACAAAATATATGCCAATTCTTCACGTCCATGGCTGTTAAAAAAGGAAAGACAAGCAACATCCGTCGATCTTTCTCGATTAAAAGCAAATAACAAAATTCTTTGTTCAATATGAATATAGGCATTTACAATAATTAATTCAAAATCCTTATAAAAAGAACACCAAAGAATAGAGCTACGCAAGCCCTTTGCATGGTCATCTCACATTTTTCCCTAAGCGAAATAAATAACAAGCAGACAAGTAACATAAAACCTCATAAATCAGCTTTGAAGTTTCAGACATTCTCCTGAAATTTCCCCATTTTAGATTACATTTGTGTGCATTTTTTGGAAACACATCTTTGTTAGATAAAACAAAAATCTAATTTATGAATAGAATTATTATCATAGGGAACGGATTTGACAAGGCACATAAACTTGCAACTGGCTATAAGGACTTTATAGACAGCTATTGGACTGATATTTCTCATCACATATTTGATAATTATAAACATTTCCTCAATAAACACTTTAACATAACTCACAATCCAACACCCTACGAAGATGAAATTCTCTCATTCAAAGTCTTTCATGACCTACGAAACAAAAAATTAGATCCTTCGTATCCTAAATCATGCTCAAGCTCATACGATATGCAAAGGTTCATTGCAATATTGAATCATCGGAAGAGTCATTACGACGAGTCATTTGAATTGAGCATCAAAAACAAATTCTTCGAGCATATTTCTGGTCGTTGTTCACTTACTAACTGGGTAGATATCGAAAACGAATACTATGAAAAGCTGAAAGAATTGCTTACAGAAAGTGATGCATTTGTTCGGAATGAGAAAGTGCAAGAACTGAATAAAGATTTTAATGCAGTGAAAAGGTTACTTGAAAAGTATTTGACGAAGATAGTAGAAGATGTAAAACCAACTTCATTTAGATCCGTTCAAAAAGCCTTTGATAGCATAATAAATCCGGATGACATCGCTCATGGCAATCAAAAGAAAGTTTATGACTTGATTATTCAGGAGATTAAGAAGGCTAATCTTAAAGAAGAGGAGCAGTACAAAACAGACCTATATTTGAATATAACAGAAGGAATCCCTCTTCAACTACTCCCAATTAAAGACTATAAATTCAGGACAAGACACTTCACTCCAAAACAGACATTGACACTAAATTTCAACTATACATCAACTGCAGAACATCTCTTTTATATCAAAGATGATTATGAGGTTGTCAACATTCATGGACAGCTTAACGACAAAAGCAACCCTATCATTTTTGGTTATGGGGATGAGTTGGATGATGATTACAAACGGATAGAAAAGCTACAGGATAACGATTTTCTGGAAAATATGAAGTCTATCCACTACCATGAAACAAGTAACTATCGGAAGCTGTTGGGCTTCATTGAAGCAGATCTATACCAAGTCGTTATCATGGGACATTCGTGTGGAAACTCAGACCGCACATTGCTTAATACACTGTTTGAGCATCGCAACTGTATCTCCGTAAAAGTCTATTACCACCAACGAGAGGATGGATCAGATAATTACAGCGAATTGGTTCGTAACCTCTCACGTAATTTCAATGACAAAGCAGGGATGAGAGACAAAGTCGTCAATAAAGAATATTGCAAGCCCCTTGTCCCATCCACTGAAGCTTGATTTAATGAAGAATCATCACTCCTTGGAGGGGAGAGAGACCTTGTCGAGGATACCTGTGAGATAGGCGAGGGTGATGCCGTAGTTGGTCATCGGCACTTTTTGGGCTTGGGCTTGGGCAGAGCGACTCATGACCATCTTACGGGTAAACATACATGCACCGCAATGGATGACAAGATCGTAGGGGGTGAGGTCGTCGGGGAAATCTTTCCCTGCTACCATATCGATGCGGAGCTCTGCGCCGATGCGCCCACGGAGAAGGCGGGGGATCTTGACCGTGCCGATGTCTTCACTCTCCGGAGCATGTGTGCAAGCCTCGGCGATGAGGACTCTTGATGACGGAGTGAGCGAAGCGATGGCTCTTGCCCCTTCGACAAAATTGTCGATGTCCCCCTTGTAAGCGGCAAAGAGGACGGAGAAGGAGGTCAGCAAGCTACCTTCGGGTTTGAGAGCATAGACCTCCTTGAAAGCCTGAGAGTCTGTGATGATGAGGTGTGGCGGACGAGCCAAAGCACTCAATGCTTGTCGCATCGTGTCAGGAGTACAAGAGATGGAGATACAACCCTTATCAAGGAGTTCTCTGATGGTCTGAACCTGAGGGAGGATGAGTCGACCTTTGGGTGCGGCAGCATCCTGTGGCATCACGAGAAGGACAGTATCACCGGCCTTCGTGAGCGAGCCTGTGATCGTGCGCTCGTCGTCTTTGATATGCGCTTCGTGCAGAGCCTTACGCAAGTCCTCGATCCCCATCCCTGTGTGCGCACTCGCCACGATGGGTGGGTGTCCGGTGAGGGTCTTGAGCTTTGCTTTCAACGCATCGTCATAAGTATGGACATCACCCTTGTTGAGGACGGTGACGATGGGTATCTTTGAGGTTTTGAGGACCTCCACCCATTCCTCCTCGATATCTGTCTCATCCGATGCCAACACAAGGATGGCGATGTCAGCGAGCTTCAATGTCCCCTTGGTACGCTCTATGCGGAGCTGTCCGAGGGCCTCGTCTCTGTCGTCAAAACCCGCAGTATCCACAAGGACACAAGCTCCCAACCCCTTGACCTCCATAGCCTTGGAGACCGGGTCTGTCGTCGTCCCTGCCACGGCGGAGACGAGGGAGACCTCCTGCCCCGTGAGGGCGTTGATGAGGGAAGACTTCCCACTGTTGGTACGCCCATAGAGGACGATGTGCAGGCGTTCGGAACGAGGAGTCTGTGACATAAGCCGTGCGTAAACGAAGTCGTTGTGTTTTAGAATCTGAAGTCTCTCTTCCCTTCTTCGATCTCGCCGAGGTTCTTCTCAGCCTTGGCACGTATCTTCTCGTTGGGGATCATCTTGAGACCACTGAGGATGAGTTTTTCGCCCTTCTTCTTAGTATTCGCCGAAGCATAGTCCTCCAAATACTCCTTAAGGGTGATGAGGGCGTTCGGACCGCAGCAGTTGGCGATCTGTCCGCTCTTGATGAGTGCCATGAATCGATCGCCCGTACGCCCTTCACGGTAACAAGCCGTACAGAAGCTGGGGACATAACCCAAGTCAATCAGCCACTCCGCGATCTCATCGAGCGTGCGGGTATCCGAGAGGTCAAACTGTGCTGTCTCGTCAGTCTCCGGAGCGGTATCCACGGCATAGCCTCCTACGGTGGTACGTGAGCCGCCACTGAGCTGAGACACTCCCACTTCGAGGACACGCTCGCGAGACTGTTGGCTCTCTCTGGTCGAAATGATCATACCGGTATAAGGCACGGCGATACGGATGATCGCCACGATACGGCGGAAGATATCATCAGAGATGGAGTTGGGGAAGTCGGCAGTGTCGATGTCGTCGGCAGGACAGATACGAGGCACACTGATCGTGTGAGGGCCGACCCCAAAGACCGCTTCGAGGTGCTCGGCATGCATGAGCAGACCGGTGAAGTCATACTTATAGGTATTAAGACCGAAAAGCACACCGATACCCACATCATCGATGCCCCCTTCCATGGCTCTGTCCATGGCTTCGGTATGATAGATGTAGTCGCTCTTGGGGCCTGTGGGGTGAAGAGCCTCATAAGTCGGGCGGTGATAGGTCTCCTGGAAAAGGAGATAAGTACCGATACCGGCCTCATGGAGCTTGCGGTAGTTCTCGACCGACGTCGCAGCGATGTTCACATTGACACGGCGGATCGCACCGTTTTTGTGCTTGATGTCGTAGATCGTCTTGATGGACTCCAAGAGATAGTCCATGTCGTTGAGTTTGGGGTGTTCACCCATCTCGAGTGCCAGCCTCTTGTGCCCCATATCCTGAAGGGCGATGACCTCCTTACGGATCTCATCTTGGGTCAACTTGCGACGAGGGATGGTCTTATTCTTGGCATGATAAGGGCAGTAGGTACAGCCATTGACACAATAGTTGGAAAGATAAAGGGGGGCAAACATCACGATACGATTGCCATAGAGGCGTTGCTTGATCTCCTTTGCGATGGAAAACATACGCTGTTGCAACGCTTCGTCTTCACACTCCAAGAGGAGCATAGCCTCTCTGTGATCCAGTCCCTTACCATCGATAGCCCTATCGAGTATCGCCTCGATCATGGCTTTGTTGTCCTTGTTGGCTTCGGCAAATGCGAGAGTCGCCAATATCTCTTCGTGAGAGATAAATTCTTCTGCCTTCCTTGATGCCTTGTTATATGTCATTTTAGTATAAAATCTTTCTGTGTTTCTATTTCGTGAGAACAAATTATAACAATAAAAAGTTCACAAAACTCTCGTAAAATGCCACTACTCAGACCTCAACGGTCTTAAAAGAGTTCTTATCACCTGATACATCCAAAAGGGACTCCATACCCCTTCCCGACACAATCCATAGCGCACTGCAAAGTTAGTGACTATTTCGTACACTTGCTTGAGAAAAACAATACTCTGAAAGGCAGATCAAACTTACCCTCATCACAAATCCGCACAATGACACCAAAAGGCGCACGAAGAGACGGGAGGCTTTGTCCCAAAATTGACTACATTTGTAAAAGATAATTCCATCATCTCCACAAAGTCTCTATGGAAAAGCTGATCATAGTCGTACTACTCATCATCGTACTGCTCCTTGCGTTGCTGGCATGGGTCTTTTACCGCAAACTCAGAGATAAGCAGGAAGCAGAGTACTTCATCGAAGACCTCCTGAAACACTTCTTCACCAAGAACAAGGAGGCTTGGACACTGGATGACATCCGTGCGTGGAAGGACATCAACGAGGACACCGTGCGTAAGTATCTCAACATCGCAGAGTGCCGTGGCTGGATACACCTCTCGGGCGCATCGGACAACATCGTCGTGATCTCTCCTGCAGGACTCACCTATGGAGCGCAGATGTCTCGTGCACATAGGATATACGAGCGGTATTTGGCCGAAAAGACGAGTTACCCCAAGGATGAATGGCACCGTCGTGCCGAACTCAAAGAGCACCATCTCACCCCTTCCGATGTGGAAGAACTGAGTCGCAGCATGGGACACCCCCTCTTCGACCCGAGTGGCGAGCCCATACCTCCGAGGGTGGGTGGCTTGCCGGACTTTCAGTTCATCGCGCTGGATGAGGTCACAGACACGGATGCGGTCTACACAGTGGCGGCTCTGCCGGATGATGAGGAGAAGAGGGTGTTGACCTTCTTGCACCAAGGACTCATCGTGGGCGTGCCGGTACAAGTACTCGGCACGGGGACGACAGCACGCCTGCGTGTCGAAGACAAGATCATCGAAGTACCGGAGCACTGGCAACCCCACGTACTGCTCAAACACAAAGACACGGATACACCTCTGCCCGATGGGTTGATCCCCTTGTCCAAGCTCCGTCCGGGCGAACGTGCGGTCATCGTCCGCATGAAGTCCATCATCATGGGTGAGAAGCGTAGGAGACTGTCTGACCTCGGCTTTGTCAAAGGGGGAGAGGTGAGTGTCTACATGGCGAGCCCTCTGGGGCATCCTGTGGCCTATCTGGTGCGGGACACGGCCATCGCCCTGCGCCGCGACCAGGCGGATCATATCTTGGTCCAGCCGATCAAGTCCCCAAGAGATGCTAACTCATAATCTTGTGATCCCGATGCAAAATAAAGACAGTCATAAGAAGTCTCTCGTCCGTACCGGAAAGAGTGCGGACGGAGCAGAAATGAGGATCGCCCTTGCCGGCAATCCAAACACAGGGAAGAGTACCGTATTCAATTACCTCACAGGCCTCCGCCAACACACGGGCAACTGGCCCGGTAAGACCGTGGCAAAGGCCGAAGGGAGTTTCTCTTACAATGACAAAAAGTACAATATCGTCGACCTGCCGGGGACATATTCCCTCCTATCTACATCGGAGGACGAGGAGATCGCTCGTGACTTCATCCTCTTCGGTGCACCCGATGTGACGGTGATAGTGAGCGATGCCACACGTCTTGAGCGTAACCTGAACCTCATCCTCCAGATCCTCGAGATCACAGACAGGGCGATCCTCGTGGTCAACCTGCTGGACGAAGCCAAGCGTAACGGCATCCATGTAGATACGGAGCGTCTGAGCCGGCGACTCGGCATCCCGGTGGTAGGGGCTTCGGCACGCTCGGGTAAAGGGATGGATCTCTTGCTCTCGGAGATCGATGACTTGGTGCATCGCAAGGATGTGCAGGCGCCTCATCGTTTGACGAAGCTGCAAGGCAAAGAGCTGACCGTGGTGACCTTGCTGACGGAGCAGATCCACAGTGCGCTACCCGACATCGCCAATGCCAGATGGCTCGCACTGAGACTGCTGGATGGTGATGAGCGGATCAAGTCGGGACTGAAGGAGGGGGAGTTCGGGACTTCGGAAGAGATCCCCGAGATCCTCCGCCGTGCAGAAGAGATGCGTTGGGAAGTGGGTGACGATCTGCACGATCACATCACGGAAGCGATATTCGCCGAGGCAAAAGAGATCGCAGAAGAGGCTGTGACCTTCGGCAGTCAGGAGCGCAACATGCGACTGGACATGAAGCTCGACCGCATCTTGACGAGCAAGACATGGGGGTTCCCGATCATGCTCCTGATGCTGGCAGCGGTACTTTGGATCACGATCAAGGGATCGAACTATCCCTCACAGTGGCTATCGGACATCCTTGTGGGGTATCTACATCCGCTACTGTACTCGACATTGGGAGGTGTCTTGCCGACCAAGCTGGCAAGCTTCCTCATCGACGGAGTGTACCTGACGACGGCATGGGTGGTATCGGTGATGCTGCCCCCGATGGCCATCTTCTTCCCACTGTTCACCTTGCTGGAGGACTTCGGCTATCTACCCCGTGTGGCATTCAATCTTGACGAGCTCTTCCGTCGTAGCGGAGCGCACGGCAAGCAGGCACTTACGATGACCATGGGCTTCGGCTGTAATGCGGCCGGTGTGGTGGCGACACGCATCATCGACAGTCCGCGCGAACGCCTCATAGCCATACTGACGAACAACTTCTCTCTCTGCAACGGCCGATGGCCGACACAGATCATGCTGGCAACGATATTCTTGTCCACGGTAGTCCCTCCGGCGTTGGGCTCGGTGGCCAGCATCGGAGCCGTGCTCGGCATAGCACTTCTGGGCGTCCTGATGATGTTCGGGAGTTCGTACCTCTTGTCGCACACCCTCCTCAAGGGGAAGGTCTCCACGTTCAACCTTGAGCTCCCCCCATACCGTCCGCCCAAGCTCCTACAAGTCCTCTACACCTCCCTCATCGACCGCACACTCATCGTGCTGTGGAGAGCGATTGTATTTGCCGCTCCTGCAGGTGCGGTGATATGGCTACTCTGCAATATCAACATCGGCGACCTGTCGATCGCAGAGTGGATGATCAACGGACTTGATGGCTTCGGTCTCCTCGTGGGGCTCAACGGAGTCATCCTCCTGGCTTACATCATCGCCATACCTGCCAACGAGATCGTCCTTCCCTCCGTACTCATGCTGACGGTACTCAGCGTCCCTTCGTTGAGCGATCTGAGCGAAGGAGTGGGCACACTCATGGGGACGGAGGCCTCTGACACCATAGAGATGATACTCAGGACGGGGGGCTGGACGACCCTCACAGCGGTGAATGTCATGCTCTTCAGTCTCCTTCACAACCCTTGCAGCACCACCCTCTACACCATCTACAAGGAGACGGGGAGTGCCAAGTGGACATTCGTGGCGGCAGCCCTGCCACTGCTCTTGGGCTTTGCCATGATTTCGATCGTCACCTTCGTCTGGAGGCTTCTCGAAACACAAACGATGATCCCTCATGGATAAGAAAATCAAAGTAACGATCATCGGGACGGTCGTCAACCTCATCCTGCCCCCGATCAAGTTTGTGGCGGGAGTACTGTGGAACAGTAATGCCCTCGTCGCAGATGCCATACACTCCCTCTCCGACCTCCTCTCGGATCTCGTGATCTATATCTTCCTCACCGTCGCCCGCAGACCTCGTGACAAGAACCACGACTACGGCTACGGCAAGTACGAGACCCTCGCCACCCTATTCATCGCCTTCCTCCTCGTCATCGTCGGTGGATTTATTGCCGGAAGTGCGATAAGTACGGTGCTCGAATACTTCGACAAAGGTCTTCTGCCCGAACGCCCGGGCACCGTGGCACTCATCGCCGCCCTCGTGTCGGTCGTCCTCAAGGAGATCCTCTTCAGAGTCACACGCAAGGTGGCGATAGAGACCAAGAGCGATGCCGTCATGGCCAACGCCTGGCACCACCGAAGTGATGCCTACTCCTCGATAGCGACACTGATCGGGATCACCGGTGCCATATTCTTCGAAGGTGTGGGGACGCTCCTCGAGCCCATAGCGGCCCTTGTCGTCGGCATCTTCATCATGAAGGTCGGTGTCCAGCTGGGTGTCCCTGCCATACGTGCCCTCACCGAAGCGAGTCTCACCGACAACATCGAACAGGAGATCCTGGAGATCATCTGTAGCGTGAAGGAGGTCGAGGATCCTCACAACCTCCGCACCCGACTCATCGGTAACGACTACGCCATCGAAGTCGATGTGCGCACCGATGGCAACCGCACCGTACACGAAGCACATGAGCTCACTCAGGTCATCGAACGAAGACTGCGACGAAGATTTGGCAACGGCACACACATCGTCATCCACGTCGAACCCCGCAAACCCTACCGCCATGGGCATCTCTACGAAAAATAACATCTCCCTCCCTGCCCGCCTCGATCCCTCACGTCTCGAAGCCGGATGTGACGAAGCCGGAAGGGGCTGCATCGCCGGTCCTGTCGTGGCGGCAGCGGTGATCCTGCCGCCCGACCTCATCATACCCGGTCTGGACGACTCCAAGAAGTTGTCCGAAAGCCGACGGATGGCACTCCGTGAGATCATCATCGAACAGTCCCTCGCCTATGCCGTCAGCATCGTATCGGCCGAAGAGATCGATCGTATCAACATCCTCCAAGCCTCGTTCGTCGCCATGACCCGAGCAGTCGAAGCCCTGACGCTGACACCCGAGCACCTCCTCATCGACGGCAACCGTTTCCGCAGCACCACGACAATCCCTTACACCTGCATCGTCAAGGGCGATGGCAAGATCGCTTCGATAGCGGCAGCATCCATCCTCGCCAAGACCACAAGAGACCTCCTGATGAGAGAGCTCCACGAAGCGCATCCTCACTACGGATGGGCGCAGAATGCAGGCTACCCGACCCCGGGTCATATCGAGGCTCTGCATCGCCATGGCTTGTCTCCCCATCATCGCAAGACCTTCGCTCCCTGCCGCCCGACACTCTTCGACCTCATCTGACTCTGACAACGTCCTCGCCTGCCCTCACTCTTTGCAAGGAGTTCTCTCCCCTTCAACGATCCTCGAAATCGAGTTTAACGACTTTCGTCATCAAGTCTAACGACCTTCGTCATCGATCTTAACGACTTTTTCGTCCCCCTTGGAGGACACTATATCTCCCCCCTTCCCCTCTGCTCTATCAACATCTTCCCCAAAGATGCAGGGTCGTTGTGAAGCACCGATAAGGAACTTTATATATTCAAAAAAGAGATTATCACATTATATTCATATCTTTGCGAAAAACAAAGCTCTGTAAGAAACTATGGACAATAAGAAGATTGAGAATACAGAAATGGAATACGATGACGATGCGTGTATCGCCTTCATCCGCCAAGAAACATCCGGCAACAAGGCCATCGCAGCCCTCTCCGATGACGACATCATGTACATCATCGACCTCGTCTACGACTTCATGGAGAGTCGCGGACTGATGGATGAAGACGACGAGGAGGACTTCGAGGTCGATCTTGAAGAACTGTACCAATACGTCACAAAGAACATCAAAAGAGATGAGTTCGACTTCACCCTTTCTGAAGAAGACTTCATCCTCATCTATGATGCCGAAGCAGAGTACACCGACACTCTCGTGTAAAAGAAAATGAGGCATAGATGATTTAAGTACGAACAAACAAAACAAATTTGAAGATTATGAAGAAGACTAAAACACTACTCGGCGTTTCGTTCCTATCAGTAGCGATCACACTTGGTGGTTGCGGACTCAACAATGCTGCCAAAGGTACCGGCATCGGCGCAGGTGCAGGTGCAGCCATCGGTGCAGGGATAGGCAACGCCATGGGCAATACCGGTCTCGGTGCCGTCATCGGTGCAGCCATCGGTGGCGCAGCAGGTGGAGTCATCGGTAACAAGATGGACAAGCAGAAGAAGGAACTCGAACAAGCTGTACCTGAAGCAACCGTGGAGACCGTCAACAACGGTGAGGCGATCCGTGTCACTTTCGACAGCGGTATCCTCTTTGCGACCAATTCAAGCACTCTCAGTGCGGCTTCTCGCAATGCCCTCACACGCTTCGCTCAGAACATGAACGAAAACCCTGACACCGACATCAAGATCATCGGTCACACCGACAGCACCGGTCGTCACGAATACAATATGACCCTCTCCAAGAAGAGAGCGGACAGCGTCTTCAACCACCTCATCACACAAGGTGTGCGCTCTTCTCGCATCCTGTCCATCGGCATGGGTCCCGATCAGCCTGTCGCTGACAACACCACTGTCGAAGGACGTGCTCAGAACCGCCGTGTCGAGGTCTACATCCTCCCGAACGCAAAGATGATCGAAGAGGCAAAGAAGCAGGGCAAGTAAGCCACTCTTTGTCATAAGGATAACAACACAAAAAAGAGGCTGTGCCGAAGTGAATTTTCGGCACAGCCTCTTTTTTATCTTATCGCCTATATCTTATGTGGCGATACAGGGGTCAGAGGAAGTGAACCTTGCGAGTGTCCATTTCGTAGATCGCTCCACAGATCTTGATCTTCCCTTCCTCTTCGAGTTTCTTGAGGATAGGACTGTCTCTGCGGATCTCTTCGATGGTCTGGAGGACATTTTCCTTGACGACAGCATCAGCAAACTCTTTGTTGGAGTAAGTGCGCTCGCCGGCATATTCTGTCGCTTCGACCGAAGGCTTGATCTCCTCCATGAGCGAAGTGATGTTGCCGAGCTCGACTCCCTTGATCGCAGACTTGATCGCGCCACAGTCATGATGCCCGAGGACAAGGATCACCTTGGAGCCGGAGACTCCGCACGCATACTCAAGACTACCGAGCATGTAATCATCAGCCACATTGCCGGCAACACGACCGACAAAAAGGTCTCCGATACCCTTGTCAAAAATGTACTCGACAGGGACACGACTATCGATACAAGACAGAATGATGGCTTCGGGATACTGACCCTGAAGACTCGCAGTGGCTTGTCCCTCGAAGTCTCGTTCGACCTGCTTGTTCTCTACATAGCGAGCATTTCCGGCCTTGAGACTCTCGATGACAAGATCAGGAGTCAAGCCGTCCTGAGCCTCTTTGGTGATGACCTCAGATATCTGAGCGGACTTGTCGACAGCCGGAGCTTCGGACTTGTTTTGCGTGGATTGGTTGCCACATGAGACAAGCATCATCATGACGGCAGAGAAGAGGATTGTTTTCTTCATAAGACATTCATTTTAGTGGATAATTATTTACACCTCACCTCTCTTTTGTGAGTTTTTTCTGATTTCATTATCGACAGCACAAGGTGTCTCAGTGCAAAAGTAACACTTTTATTTAACTTGCATACGGGCTTCAGGCGTCTGAGGGAGCAAGAAGTCCATAAAATAAGAAAGGGCATTGAGACAAAGATAAAAACAACCGAAGAGGAAAGCTCGTTTGTTTTGCGTAAAAGTAGGACAAACATGGGCAAATACTCACCCGAAATGACTATCTTTGAAAGACGTAGCTTCGGGTAGGCCTATCCTCCCGACAGATCTGCTACACGAATACGCAACAACAAGATTACTAATAAATAAGACGACTTAAACGAAATGAAAGGACGTGTACTTATCATCGGTGCCGGCGGTGTCGGCACAGTGGTGGCAAAGAAAGTGGCGATGAATTCGGATGTCTTCACCGACATCATGCTCGCAAGCCGTACAAAGTCTAAGTGCGATGCTATCGCCGCAGATATCAAAAATGTGAAGATCAAGACGGCTCAAGTGGATGCCGACAGCGTGGAGGATCTCGTGAGACTCTTCAACGACTTCAAGCCCGAACTTGTCATCAACGTAGCCCTCCCTTACCAGGACCTCACGATCATGGATGCCTGCCTTGAGTGTGGTGTCAACTACCTCGACACGGCAAACTATGAACCTTTGGATGAGGCTAAGTTTGAGTACCACTGGCAGTGGGCTTATCAGGAACGCTTCAAGGAGGCGGGCTTGACTGCCATCCTCGGTTGTGGGTTTGACCCGGGCGTGACCAACATCTTCACTGCCCATGCTGCCAAGCATCATTTCGATGAGATACATTACCTCGACATCGTGGACTGTAACGCAGGCGATCACCACAAGGCATTTGCTACCAACTTCAACCCCGAGATCAACATCCGTGAGATCACTCAGAAGGGTAAGTACTGGGAAGATGGCAAGTGGATCGAGACTGAACCACAAGAGATACACAAGACCCTCAACTACCCCGAAGTAGGTCCGAGAGAGTCTTACCTCCTCTACCACGAAGAGCTCGAGTCATTGACAAAGAACTTCCCCACTCTCCGTCGTGCTCGCTTTTGGATGACATTCGGTCAAGAGTACCTGACTCACCTTCGCGTGATCCAAAACATCGGTATGGCAAGCATCGTACCCATCATGTACGAAGGTCGTGAGATCGTTCCGATCCAGTTCCTCAAGGCGGTACTTCCCGATCCGGGCGAACTTGGAGAAAACTACACAGGTCAGACCTCCATCGGTTGCCGCATCCGTGGTATCAAAGATGGCAAGGAACGCACCTACTACATCTACAACAACTGTAGTCACGAGGCCGCATACAAGGAGACCGGAGCACAGGGCGTGAGCTACACCACCGGTGTACCTGCTACGATCGGAGCAATGATGTTCTTCAAGGGGCTTTGGCGCAAACCGGGCGTCTTCAACGTCGAGGAGTTCGATCCCGATCCATTCATGGAACAGCTCAACAAGCAAGGACTCCCTTGGCACGAACTCTTTGACATCGACCTCGAGCTATGATAAAGATAGGAGACAAGATACCTGCCATACTCGGCAAGGATCAGGACGGTAACGAAATCACCGCCGAAGGCCTCAAGGGCAACAAAGTCATTCTTTACTTCTATCCGAAAGACAACACCTCGGGTTGTACTGCTCAGGCATGCAGTCTCCGCGACGGCATCGCCGATCTCAAGGCTGCCGGATACATCGTCATCGGAGTAAGCAAGGACTCGGCAAAGTCGCACACCAAGTTCAGAGACCAACACAGTCTACCCTTCGCACTGATTGCGGACACCGACACCGAACTCAACCAGGCTTTCGGAGTCTGGGTAGAGAAGAGCATGTACGGTCGTAAGTACATGGGCACCGAGCGCACCACCTTCGTCATCGACGAGGAGGGCATCGTGCGAGCTATCGTATCGGGCAAAGAGGTGGACACCAAAGAGCATGCAAGACAGCTGTTGGAAATGATCTCAAAGCTCGACAAGTAATAACACAACAAAAAAATTTCTCCACACATAATATATGGCAGAAGATAAAATAAAGGCACAGACCGCTGATGCTGCCGACAAGATGAAGGCCCTCGAAGCTGCGATGCAGAAGATCGAGAAGACTTATGGTAAGGGCTCGATCATGAATATGGCGAGCCAGACTGTCGAGGATATCGAAGTGATACACTCAGGCTCACTTACCTTGGACATCGCACTCGGTGTGGGTGGTTATCCCCGTGGACGTATCGTAGAGATCTACGGTCCCGAATCTTCGGGTAAGACGACACTCGCCATCCACGCCATTGCCGAAGCACAGAAGGGTGGCGGTCTCGCCGCCATCATCGATGCCGAACACGCCTTCGACCGCTTTTATGCGGAGAAGCTCGGTGTCGACCTTTCGAGACTCTGGATCTCTCAACCTGACAACGGAGAGCAGGCACTTGAGATTGCAGAACAACTCATCCGCTCCTCAGCCGTAGACCTCGTGGTCATCGACTCGGTAGCCGCACTTACCCCCAAAGGTGAGATCGATGGAGAGATGGGAGACAACAAGGTAGGCCTCCAGGCTCGTCTCATGTCTCAGGCACTCCGCAAACTCACAGGTTATATCAACAAGAGCAACACCACATGTATCTTCATCAACCAGTTGCGCGAAAAGATCGGAGGCTATGGCAACCCTGAGACCACTACCGGAGGTAACGCTCTCAAGTACTATGCATCCGTACGTATAGAGATCCGTAAGAGCACCCAGATCAAAGATGGAGAAGAAGTCTTCGGGCATCTCACCAAGGTCAAGGTTGCCAAGAACAAGGTTGCTCCTCCGTTCAAGAGAGCAGAGTTCGACATCATGTTTGGCGAAGGGATCTCCAAGGTCGGAGAGATCGTTGATCTTGGTTCGGATCTCGGAGTAATCCGCAAAAGTGGCTCATGGTACAACTACGAAGACACTCGCCTCGGTCAAGGACGTGAGGCTGCCAAAGAAACCCTAAAGACCAATGTAGACCTTGCCGACCTGATAGAAAGCAAGATACATGAGGCGATAAAGGGGACTTCCGAAACCAAAGAGTGATCTCAACCCGAATAACAAAATATTTTTATTATCTAAGCGAGATAAATATGTTTTAGAACACTACAAAAAGTTTGCATCTCATCTTGAAAAAGAAGACCTTTGTAAAGTCAAAAAAACATAACCTAATCAATCTTTCTTACCTAATATCCTAATATTTTGTGGAACATAAGGCAGGGACTGTGCGTGATGTATAGTCCCTGTCATGTTTTTTGTACCTCAGTCATCTGACAGAGCCGATCGCACAGCCATGACAAACGCTCATCAAAAGACAAAAGTCGTAAGACTGACCACAAAGATAAGGCACGAATTTGCCCTCCGAGTAGATTATAGTCGGTTACGGTCGATTATAGTCAATTATCGTCGAGTATAACCTCATCGCACTCGCTCGAAGCCATAAAACACCTTATTCGAGAGAAAGCTTTATCTCTCTTACCCCTTCTAACCAAAGCAGATATTCACAATCATTAAGAGCCACACAACTCTTGCAAAGACAAACTCAAACCCATGAATGTTAGGATGTTGTTTTGTATCTTTGTAGTCCGAAAAAACAAGAATCCGAATGACAGGGCGAGAATACTACACACATACAAAAGAGATCCTGCGGGTCGGTCTGCCGATCATGTTGGGTCAGCTCGGGATCATCCTCGTAGGCTTCATCGACAACATCATGGTCGGTCATCACAGTACGATGGAGCTCGGCGCGGCATCTTTTGTCAATAATTTCATGAACCTTGCCTTCATCTTCGGACTCGGTTTTTCCTATGGTCTCACACCACTCATCTCTGCAGCCTTTGCAGGACGGAGCGACAGAGACCGACTGCACCTTCTCCTTTCCAACAGTCTCTTTGCCAACGGTCTTGTGGGCATTCTTCTCACGGTCATCATGGCGATCATAGGCTTCAATCTCCATTGGCTCGGTCAGCCGGTCGAACTTACCGAACACATCCTCCCCTACTACGGCATACAAGCCGGATCGATCATCATAGTGATGCTCTTCAACGCCTACAAGCAGTATGCCGACGGCACGGACAGAGCCACGACAGCGATGAAGGTGATGCTCCTCTCGAATGTGATCAATGTCCTACTGAACTATCTCCTCATCTTCGGGAAGTTTGGTTGTCCCGAGCTCGGGCTCATCGGCGCAGGCCTTGCCACACTCACGGCACGCATCTTCTGCCTTGTGGCGATGATGTGGCTTCTTGCTCGCAGGCAAGCAGATGTTGAGAAGTATAGGCCACTCAACTCAGGGCTTGTGAGATACAACAAGCAAGCCTTCATGCACCTCTTCAAGCTGGGCACACCTGTTGCTCTGCAGATGGGAGTAGAAGCCGCTTCGTTCAGCCTTGCGGTCATCATGGTCGGCTGGCTCGGATCCATCGCACTTGCAGCGCATCAGATCATTGCCGTCATCTCGACCCTCGGATTCATGTTTTTCTATGGACTCTCCTCTGCTGTGACAATAAGGATGAGCCGCTATTACGAAGTCGGCGATGTCCCCAAGATGCGAGCAACAGTCACCACAGGGCTCACCCTCCAGCTCCTCATGGCCATCAGCTTTGTCATCCTCCTCCTTCTCACACGACACATCATCGGGCGCATCTTCACACGGGACGAAGAACTTGTCTCCATCGTCGCGACCCTCTGCATCCCCGTGATGGTGTATCAGTTTGGCGATGTCCTTCAGATCCTCTTTGCCAATGCCCTACGAGGACTACGAGATGTCACCTTTACGGCAGTCAGTGCGATCATCTGTCACGTACCTCTCGCCTTGGGTCTCGTGTATCTCTTCGCCTTTCCTCTCCGACTCGGACTTCTCGGCGTATGGATGGCTTTCCCCGTCAGTCTGACGACGCTCGGTATATTGCTGTATCTACGCTACCGCCACGTCATGCGCAAGCTCGAAAACTCCATGGCAAAGGCCTGAAAAGATCAGACAAGACAGGAAATCCCATTAAGATCGGAGGCACAAAACCCTACCGATCGGGATCGTCGTATCAAAAAGCCACGTCACTCCTCCTCTTGTGCCATATCCATGGCAAGAGCGAAGACCTCCTTGAACATGGAAGCCTCACGATCCTCATCCGCTTCGAATGAGAGAGGGAACTGTGGCAGGTCCGACAGAGCCGTGTTGAGTGTCTCTCCAAAAGCCTTCAGATTGCGTGTGTAGTAGACCCACTCCTTGAGCCCTTCTCCCGTGCACGAATAAGCCAGGAGTGCCAACTTGTTACGCTCCAGTGCAGGCGAAAGTGCAGTCTCGAAGGCCTCCATCTCCGCTCCCACCGCATCTGCGGGCATCCCCCTGCGATCGCCCTCATAAGCCCAACGTATCTCTATCCGATAAGGATACTTTCCCGTTTCGAGGTGGGGCATGAGTTCTTTCCGTACGAGGAGAAACCTCATGAGTTCGGGATTGTGCTCGCCCTCCAAGAGGACCGTCAGCATCTCGTCACTAACCTTTGCCATAATAATGAGTTTTATAGTTTTGGAGGATTATTGGTTTGGTCTGCCACCGATCTTCTGTACTGTGCCAGCTGGAAGGCATTGACCACATTTTGCCATATCACGTAGAAAGATGGGATCACGGACACCACGGGGTTCATGAAGGTCAAGCCCATCCATATCGCAAGGACGGTATTCTTCTGTCCCAGAGCCTGTCCGCTATTGACCGGCAGAGTCCCCATCCGCCGCCCTATCGATCGCCCGATGACAAACGTAAGGAGACACACCACAAAGACACTCAAAGCAATGACCACACCATACTGCAAGGTGAGCTCGCCATGCTCTTTGAAGAAGCGTATCGTGTTTGAGGTGATGATCACGAGAGAGAAGCACCAGAAGTAGAAGGTCCAGCCCGCATACTTTGCCAACCGATCATGCACCTTGGGTAACCCAAACCGAAGCCCCCAGATGAGGACAATAGGCATGATCAGCAGGAGCGAGACCTTCGACAGTATCTGCAGCACCGTGGCGAGATAACTCAGCCCCGTGTCGGGATACAATGATGAGAGCATGGGCGGAGCAAGCAGGCTCATCGCCACATTTCCGATGATGAGCGAAGCGATGATGAAGCCCATATTTCCGCCCATCATCGCCGTGATGACCGAAGCCGACACCGCCGTAGGCGTCAGGATGATGAGAGCCAAGCCCTGTGCCAATATCTCATCCCAAGACCTAAGTGCGAAGTAGATCCCGACACCCAGCACCCACTGGGTCACGAAGAGGGCTATGTGCACCTTGGACATCTTCACATCCGAAGGTGCTATGCGCGTATAACTCAGAGAAAGCATCACAAACATGATGTACGGCAGGAGGAAAGCCAACTTGTACGCCCACGGCGACAAGAAGACACCCACGACCATAGACCACAGCAGTGCATAGTCCTTGAATATCCGATAGATCTGCATGGAAGACATAGAGAGGGTGATGATAAAAGAGAGAGACCCAATCCGAGATGATTTCCGGGTTGGGTCTCCTTGTGTTCAATGAGTTGTCTCGCAGGGATTCGAACCCCGAATTAAAGAGCCAGAATCTTTCGTGTTACCGTTACACCACGAGACAAATTCTTCGCCACGAATTATTTCTTTTTCTGACTAAGCGATGCAAAGGTAACAACTTTCCCGCACATCCACCCTATCAAAGACAGTTTTTTTCATCATCTTCATCGACCTGAGCCCCGAAAAAGTAACCAAAAAGATCGCAAAAAACACTATCTTTACTCTGTATGAGGATAGTTATCACCGTTTTACGAATGCTCTCGGGGCTATTATTACCATGCCTGCTCACCTCCTCGCTCCATGCTCAGGAGTATGACTGGGCACGGCTGAAGCGTTATCGTCCGACGCACCCTTACGATGAGGATATGGGGTATGTGTTGCTTGATATGCTTTCGGCTTCGGAGAGCAGTAGGTCTCCCGTCCTCCGTCGCCTGCCATCGATCGCTTTCGGACCGACGGTACGTGTCGGTTGCTCCACACTTCTGGGTCTCGATGGGGTGGCGAACCTCTTTCCGGACTTTAACGATGTCGATGGACTTTGGCTGGGATATGAGATGCAGCTCGATCACAGTCTCAGCGAGGGGCGAAAGATCATGTTCCGCACTTCACAGAACTACACCTTGAAGACTCGTCGGTGGTTCAGCGAAAACAATATCCTCATCTACCACAGCCCGAAACGTGACGGTCTGCTTGTCCTCTCCGGCGGACACACCTCTCGTGAGACCGTGCACATGGCTCCTTACGAACTCTTTACGGAACAATATGTGGGGTTGCCCGGCACCAACAGCGACATCCACCACTATCGGAAGTGGTACGTCTCGACGAGACACAAGCTCTACCTCAGTCCACACTTCAGATACTCTGCACTCCTCCAGTATGAAGATAGAAGCCCCCAAGTCTTCGGCACAGATCTCGTGCGACACCGCGCACTCACTTCCGAACTCCGACTGATCTACAACCTCAAGCGAAACCATAAAGAACGCCCCTCTTACCCTACCCCGATCGTCATGCCTGCCGGACAAGATGGCATAGAAGCTGGGCTCACCCTGCGCGCCGGGATCACACCGACAAAGACGGAGGATACGCCCTTCAGTGAGTATAAGATGTGGGAAGTAAGCCTGCGCTCGGCACAAGCCTTCAGTCCGAACCACAAGGTGGACTTCTTGATCATCGGAGGGAGCTTTTGGGATCAAGGGTGGCAGAGCGATGCGGATATGCGACACTTCCCGAGACTCAGTCTGATGGGACGGAGCAACTTGGGAGAGTCATGGCACACCCTGCCTGCCGAGTGGATGGGGACAAAACGATGGATGGCCACGGGGATCAACTACTATGCCAATCATTTTCTCCTGGGACTGTTTCTCCCCGTCGATGAGGGACTGCACCTGCGCAGCCTCCACCTCTCGGGCAACAAGGATTATATCGAAGGGGGGTATTCGGTCGGGTTCGGACGAATGGCAAGGATAGGCCTCTTCGTCGGCAGCGACCTTGTCGAGCCTCCCAACGTGGCTGTACGGATCAGCCTGCCGTTCATCTATCTCATCAGCACCTGGAGCGAACGCTACTAAGCGTCGACTGTCCGATCATCCGAGAGGGTGACGCTCACGATCTGCTCTTCAACCTTTTCTCTACGGCATCGGCATAAGCCTTCGCCTTCTTTTGCCCCTTCTTACTTGAGCTGAAGTTATCGAACAAAAACAACTCCGGGATGTGCGTAGCCTTGTCGGTGACGGTGATCTTTCCGGTACCGGCCTCACGAGCCAAGACGAGTTCGTCATAGACTTCGCCGGTATATTGTAGCGAAGTATAGTGGATCGTGTCGGGGGTCACTCTGACAGTCTGATAGAGCTGAATACCTGAGCCGAGACGATCATGTATGGGAGCGAAGCCGTTGCGGTAGAGCTTTGGCGAACTACAACTGATCAGGTAGACCGGAGCGGTACGTCCCCCATCCTCAGCCGGTGTGGTGATGCGCGAATAAGCATGATCGTGCCCCTGAAGGACGAGATCCGCGCCATACTCGACAAGGATGGGTTTGAATATGTACTGCATCACGGGATGACTCCGCCCTGCACGGACACAGTGCACCGCATGGTGATACATCACGATCTGCCAAGGTTGTGTCGAAGCCTTCAGCACCTCCTTGAGCCATGCTCGGTGATTCCATATATCAGAGGGCGAATTGATCCCGTTGCTGTCTATGACGACAAAGCGCGCAAGGGGGAAGTCGACATAATAACTACGCCCCTCGAAATCTTCGGGGCCGTTGGCAGGATAATTATACTGTGGCACCCAGCGTGGGTCAAGTTCTCGAGCAAATCCCTTCTTGAGGTACTCGTGGTTGCCTGTCGAGACGATCATGGGCATCTCGTCAGTGTACCCCTTCCAAGAGTCGTACCACACACGCCAATACTCATCCGTGGGTCCTTCGATCTGATCCCCTGCAAGGGCAAAAAAGTCGGGACGGACACTACCCGCCTGTCCTCTGAAAAGGTCAAAAAGCCCGGTGCTCATCTCTCCATCCGGATCTTGGACATCACCGAGATAGACGAAGTTCATCACCGAGTCGAGCATCGCAGGCATAGCCATACTGAGGACTTTCTCGTGATCCTCACCGACACGCAGACGGAGCTGATAGACCTCTCCCGGTGTCAGTCGAGAGAGATGGGCGTGATAGTACGCACCCTGCCCCGAACGACTTCGGATCACATCGCCCGAAGCCTCGATCACCTGCCATGCCGTATCGACAAGGCTATCCTTGAGTGCTCTGAAAGCGAGGGTCGCAGGTCGCTCCTCCTCGCCACAGAGCCAAGAGACCGTGCGTTCCGTCTCGAAAGCCTGTCCCGGCACTATCGTCACTCGTGCAATACTGTCGGGCACCGTGTAAGGGTCTTCGGGACTGTTTGCAAACCATGCGCTCCACCGCATCTTGAGCAGGACGCCCGAGGCTATGAGGAGCACCAATATAATAATGAGTGTGATCTTCGTTTTCTTGTACTTGGTCTTTGCCATGAGTTACCTCCTTTTTTGTTTAAGACAGCACGAAGTTAGTCTATTTTAAGCAAAAAATCATCACCCCTCCCGGAACCGGCACCTCACCTCCGCGAGATTCCCCGATGCCCCCCCCAAAAAAGTCGTTAGATTCGTTTCATCGATCTTTACGACTTTCGATCGAAAGTCGTAGAACTTGATCTCGAGGATCCAAAGACTGTCTTTCAGCCTTACGAAGGGCTCATATTTTATCATTTACAACACATAAAAAATCGAGCTTATTCACAAAAAAGCAAGTCGAAAAATATCTGTAGAGGATTTAATTGCCTTTATCAAATAAATAGGTAAATTTACTCGACGGCGATGAGAGATATCGCTCCCTATCGCGTATATCAGGATATACAAACACATACATTGAAGTAAGATGAAGATTGGACTATTTATCCCCTGCTACATCAATGCCGTGTACCCCAATGTAGGCATAGCTTGCTACAAGCTCCTCAAGGGGTTGGGGCTGGATGTGGACTATCCATTGGATCAGACGTGTTGCGGACAACCGATGGCCAATGCGGGGTTCGAGGGCAATTCCTTGGAGCTCGCCAAACGCTTTGAGACCCTCTTCGAGGGCTATGACTACATCGTCGGGCCAAGTGCCAGCTGTGTCGCCTTTGTCAAAGAAAATCATCCTCGCATCCTCGGAGACCATGATCACGAGTGCACGACAGAGAAGCGTATCTACGACATCACCGAGTTTGTCCACGATGTCATCAAACCCCAACACCTCTCAGCCTCCTTCCCCCATAAAGTAAGTATACACAACAGCTGTCACGGTGTACGTGAGCTCGGGCTGTCATCTCCATCGGAGCTTACCACCCCTTATTTCAACAAGATACGTGCCCTACTCGAAAAAGTGCAGGGGATAGAGGTCGTCGAGCCCGGCCGGATCGACGAGTGTTGCGGCTTCGGCGGTATGTTTTCGGTCGAAGAGCCGGAAGTCTCCGTCTGTATGGGTAAGGACAAGGTGAGAGACCACATGGCGACAGGGGCGGAGTACATCACGGGGGCAGATAGCTCGTGCCTCATGCACATGCAGGGCGTCATAGACAGAGAGCAACTACCGATCCGTACGATACATTTTCTCGAAATCTTAGCAGGGCAATAAACACTATGAGTACTTCACACGCTAAGGCTGCACGCCTGTTTTTGGAAAAGAAAGAGAATGCCACTTGGCACGATCAGACTCTGTGGATGGTACGTGTCAAGAGGGATAAGATGAGCAAGAACATCCCCGAGTGGGAGCAACTGAGACATACGGCTCGCGACCTGAAGCTGTACAGCACCTCACACTTGGCAGATCTCATCGAGGAGTTTGAGCGCAACGCTCGTGCCAATGGGTGTCACGTACACTATGCCAAGGACGCGGATGAGTATTGTGCCATCATCGAGAAGATCCTCCGTGATCATGATGCAAAGAAGCTCGTCAAGAGCAAGTCGATGCTGTCGGAGGAGTGTCATCTCGACGACTACCTCATGGACAAGGGCTTCGATGTCGTCGAGACCGACCTTGGTGAGCGTATCTTACAACTCATGGATGCCAAGCCCAGTCATATCGTCATGCCTGCCATCCACCTCAAGAGACAGGCGGTGTCGGATCTGTTTGCGGACAAACTCGGATCGGAGAGAGGCAACTATGACCCCACCTACCTCACCCATCAGGCTCGAAAAGCTCTGCGTGAGGACTTCCTCAATGCCGATGCGGGTATGACGGGGGGCAACTTCGCTGTGGCTGCGACCGGTGAGGTCGTCGTCTGCACCAACGAAGGGAATGCCGACATGGGTATGGCTTGTCAGAAGCTCAATATCACGGCCTTCGGGATCGACAAGATCATCCCTGACTTGGAGAGCCTGTCGGTCTTCACTCGCTTGCTGGCACGCTCGGCCACAGGTCAGCCGGTGACGACCTACACCTCGCACTTCGGTAAGCCGCATGAGGGTGGCGAACAGCACTTCATCATCGTGGACAACGGACGGAGTACGATCCTCGGACAACCCGAGCACCGCAAGACGCTCAACTGCATACGCTGTGGTGCGTGTATGAACACTTGCCCCGTCTATCGTCGCAGTGGAGGGTATTCGTACAGCTACTTCATCCCGGGCCCTATCGGCATCAACCTCGGTATGCTCAAAAATCCACAAGATTATAGCGGTAACGTATCGGCCTGCTCCCTCTGTCTGTCTTGCTCTTCGGTCTGTCCGGTGATGGTCGACCTTGGCGAACAGATCTATGTGTGGCGACAGAAGCTCGACGGCTTCGGCCGTGCCAACAAGGAAAAGAAGCTGATGAGCAAGGGGATGAAGATGATCATGGAGAGCCCCACATTGTTCTATACTTCCCTGAAGTTCGCACCACTCGTAAATAAGATGCCCCGTGCCCTCGTTTACAATGGGCTCAACGCTTGGGGCAAGGGACGAGAGTTGCCGAAGTTTGCCGGAGAGACCTTCAACGACTGGTGGAAACGCAATCACAAAAAATGACGATAATGGACAGCAAACAATATATACTGGATAGCCTACGCAAGAATACCAAGGAGGTATTCGCTCGTCCCACGGTGACGATAGATCACATCAAGTACGAGGACAGGATAGGGCAGTTCAAAGCCATCCTTGAAGCGGTCGGAGGACTCGCCTACGAGATAAAGGAGGGTGAGGATCTCTCCGAAGTCATCACAAGGCTCTTCCCTGAAGCAAAACGTATAGCGAGCAACCTGGAGGGGGTGACTTGTGCGACGTTCAACCCCGACGAAGCATCGACACCACGCGAACTCAACGGTACCGACCTCGTCGTCTTCAGGGGGGACATAGGTGTCTGCGAAAACGGAGCGGTGTACTACGAACAAGCCTTCCGCCACCGTGCCATATACTTCATCGCCGAGGCGATCTGTGTCATCCTCGATAAGTCGAAACTCGTAGATACGATGCACGAGGCTTATGCCCTTGTGGGCAACGAGCTCAAGGGTGAGTTCAGAGGCTTCATCTCAGGACCCTCAAAGACGGCGGACATCGAGCAGTCTCTCGTCATGGGAGCACACGGTGCAAGGCAGTGTGTCGTGCTCCTGATCTGATAAGGAGATCATTGTACTTTTTATTCCAACCAATAATTTATCACTATGGCAGTCATCCTATCTATCTTTCCGATCCTGCTGCTCTTCGTGCTGATGCTGGGGTTCAAGATGCCCGGACACAAGAGTGCTCTCATCACCCTCATTGCGACACTCCTCATAGCCTTCTTTGCTCCGGCACATATATGGGATGCTCCGGGAGACTACTACCGATGGGGCGTCGGATGGGCTCTCGTAGAAGGGCTCCTAAAAGCGACATTCCCCATCCTGATCATCATCCTGATGGCGATATACAGCTACAATGTCCTCTTGGAAAGCGGAGAGATAGAGGTGATCAAGAGACAGTTTACCTCCCTCACCGATGACCGTAGTGCGATGGTGCTCCTCCTTGTGTGGGGCTTCGGCGGACTCCTCGAAGGGATGGCGGGCTTCGGGACTGCCGTTGCGATCCCTGCGGCAATACTGATTTCGTTGGGATTCAAGCCGGGCTTCAGTGCTCTGGTCTCTCTGATCGCCAACAGTGTGCCTACGGGATTCGGAGCAGTGGGTGTACCGGTGATCACGTTGGCCAACGAAGTGGCTCCTACGGGTGTGGCGACTCCCGAGGCCATCAGCGATATTTCGTCGAAGGTCGTCCTTCAGCTGTCTCCGTTGATGCTCCTTGTCCCCTTCGTCATCCTCATGCTCACAGATCGCAGTACAAAGTCGATCGTCAAGAATCTCCTCCTCTCCCTATGGGTGGGAGGTATATCTTTCGCCGTCCAGTACTTCGTGGCTCTTTATCTCGGTGCGGAAGCCCCTGCCATCCTCGGAAGTATCGCGGCAATCATTGCGATCATCATCTACACCAAACTCTTTGCACCAAAAGCCGAAAAGGGTGAGAAGTTCACCGCAAGACGACTCTTCAAGGCATGGAGCGTGTACCTCTTCATCCTTCTATTTATCCTCATCTCGGGGCCATTGGTAAAGCCTCTGAACACCTTCTTGCGCAGTACCCTTGTATCCAAAGTACATCTACCTATCTATGCGGAGGGTAAGTTCTTCGCCTTCGGGTGGCTCTCCAATGCCGGGCTCATGCTCTTCCTCGGTACAGTCATCGGAGGTATGATCCAAGGGCTGAGCTTCAAAAAACTCATGAGCATCCTCGCTCGGACTATAGTGAACCTCCGCAAGACAATCATCACGATACTCAGCCTTGTGTCCATCGCTTCGGTGATGAACTATGCCGGCATGATCCTCGTGATCGCATCGGCTCTTGCCTCTGCCACAGGGAGCTACTATCCGCTGTTTGCGCCACTCATCGGAGCGATAGGGACGTTCGTGACCGGTAGTGACACATCATCCAACATCCTCTTCGGCAAGCTCCAAAACAATGTGGCGGCTCAGCTCAATTATCCTGATGCCAACTGGCTCGTGGCGTCCAACACCACCGGAGCGACAGGTGGGAAGATCATATCCCCCCAGAGTATCGCCATCGCTACGGCTTCGTGCAACATGCCGGGTAAGGACGGAGAGATCCTACGGTCTGCTCTCCCCTATGCCCTTGGCTACATCATCCTTGGTGGATTGATGGTCTTCTTTGGACTCTGACGGCAACATAAGGTCGAGGCACAAAACAACAACTCCGGTGTCATAGTTACCCTATGACACCGGAGTTGTGTGTATATTATGCCCCATCCGTATTATTGTTATCTCAGACACTCTTTTCACAAGAGCTATCCCTATACCCTTTTCTTCGTTTGGGCTAAAAATACACATCCTGCCACAGCAGACCGAAGTCACGTAGTAGCAGGATGGGTAAAAAAGAAGGTTGTCTCACGACAACCAATCTTCCATTGTTAACCTTAAATCTAATACCATGAAAAACACACTGCAAGTTTACGCACTTTTTGGGGAGTATGCAAGAGTTTCCATGGTTTACAGGCTTATATTTTCAATTATTTAACCATGAATGCAAAAGAACCCCACTCAGGAGAGGACTCCTTAACACTTACAGTTAAGCTTTTTCACATTCTGAAACGGCACATCAATTGCGCTCAAACTTTGCACGCTGCGCCTTGATGAACTCTGCCTGATCCTCCTCGGTGGGGACAAAAGACTTGTGATCATTCATCGCCTCGATATACTTACGATCCTCAGCAGAGAGTTTCGATGGAATATGAACATTGACGGAAATGAGTTGATCCCCCGTAGAGTAGCCTCTGAGCGTAGGGAGCCCCTTGCCTCTAAGCCTTAGGATCTTGCCGGGCTGAGTCCCGGGCTCGATCGTGATCTTGACCTTTCCGTCGAGTGTAGGGACCTCGACCTTGTCACCGAGGATAGCTGTCGACAGCGGAAGAAGAAGGCTGTAAAGAATATCGTTGCCATGTCTGATGAACTGTGGATCTTCGACCTCTTCGATCAAGACAAGGAGATCGCCATTGGGACCACCATTAGGCCCTGCGTTACCCTTATCGGAGACACTGAGGGTCATGCCACCACTGACACCGGCTGGGATAGAGAAGGAGATGACCTCTTCTCCATTTTCGAGTCCTGTCCCCGAGCACTTATGACATTTCTTGGTGATCATCTCACCCGTACCGTTACAAGTAGGGCACTCTGACTGTGTCTGTATCTGACCAAGGAAGCTGTTTTGCACTCTTGTCACAACACCGGAGCCATTACAAGTCGTACAGGTGGATACATCCGATGGAGACTCAGCCCCGGAGCCGTTACAGTGAGAGCAATGCACTTTCTTCTTGACCTTGATCTTCTTGTCAAGTCCCGTAAGGATCTCACGCAAAGTCATCTTGACGGTGACGCGGATATCGCTACCGGGGCGGACCGTACGCCCACCACCAAAACCGCCAAAACCACCGAAACCGCCACCGAAGCTGCTACCAAAATGCCCACCAAAGATGTTGCCAAACTGTGAGAAGATATCCTCCATGGACATCCCCCCACCGCCGAAGCCTCCACCGGCAGCACCTCCGACACCTCTGTGTCCGAATCTATCGTACGAAGCACGCTTCTGAGCATCGCTGAGCACCTCATAAGCCTCTGCTGCCTCTTTGAACTTCTCCTCGGCTTCTTTGTCTCCGGGATTCTTGTCCGGGTGATACTTGATTGCCGTCTTACGGTATGCTTTCTTTATCTCCTCATCTGTCGCCGTCTTGGAGACACCGAGGACTTCGTAATAATCTCTTTTTTCTGCCATCTTAGTACACAGATATTAGTTAGTTACCCACGACCACCTTGGGATGTCGGATCACCTTATCGTTGAGGCTGTAGCCCTTCTTGATGCAGTCGATGATCTTGCCTTTCTGTTCAGGCTCTGTCACCGGTACCATCGCCACGGCCTCATAACGCTCGGAATCAAACTCCTCACCTATCGTAGGGATCTCGACCACACCTTGGCTCTTCATCGTCGACATGAACTTGGAGTGGATAAGCTCGACACCCTCTTTGACCCCTTCCATGCTTGTGGCACCGTTGATGTTTGAGATCGCGAGCTCGATATCGTCAGCAATCTCCAAGAATCCGGTGACGACACGCTCCCCTCCTGACTTGATGAGTTCGGCTTTTTCCTTGAGGGTACGTTTTCTAAAATTATCGTACTCAGCCATAAGGCGTAGATAAGAATCCTTCAGTTCGTCGTACTGCTGCTTGAGAGACGTCATTTCGTCAGTCTCTCCTGCCTCTTTGTCGGTTTCTTCAGAAGGGGTGTCACACACGGGAGTCTGTTCATCCACTTCAGCCTGAAGGTTTTCCTGTGCCTCGTGATCGTTAGTACACTTTTTTTCTTTCATTACTATATATGATAATCTATTGTTATACAAAAGAATAGGACACCACACCGACACATATCGGCATGCCATCCGTGTGGTTTTATACCATTATATATGCAAATACCCTGCCAAAGGGTCGACTCCACATGGAGCAACCATCTTTGGCAGAGCATATTGATTTTCTTGATCGGACATCACGGCGAGGCGAGAGTGACATACTCACCGGATACCATCATCCGTCATTCACTTGAAAGAAGCCACCTGAGGGACACGTCCGGCTTCGAGAATAGGAAGATTTGTCTCTGTCGGTATATAGATGACAGTCTTATCATTGAGATTGCCCTGCTGACGCACCCAAAGGTATTGGATGTATGCAGGAGTAAGACTACCATTTTCTATACGGATAGCCTCAGCCGCCCCTTTGGCACGCTCGATCTCCGCTTGCGCATTCAGTTTTTCGGCCTCAAGGTTGGCTTTTGCCTCCTCGATCTTTATCTTACGATTTTGTTCCGCCTGCATGAGCTCGGCCTTACCACTCATCTCCGCCCGCCAAACATTGTAAACGGGCAACCCGAACATCAGGATAGCCACGGCCAAAATGCCCAATAAAACGATGAAAACTATCCCCTTCGTTGCTGCTGTATTGATACTGTTATTCATAATATTCAATGGTTTTAACTTCCTTATAAACATCTACAAGTACCCCCTTATCTGCATCAAGATGAGCAGTAACAGAGACAATGACATTACCTTGAGTATCATACTCATAAGTATATCGAGCTTTGATCTGTCCCTCTTCGTTGAGTACCTCTATCAGGGTTGGTTCTCCCTCATCATTATACTTGACCTGTTCAACCCTCACGCCATCCCTAAGCGTATAGGCTTCGACCTTTTTTCCATTATCTCCATAGGTGTAGTGGTAAGTAAACTCTTGTGATGCAGCTTCGGGCTTGAGAATAATCTCTTTGATGATATGCCCGTGTTCGTTGTACTCTATTTGCTTGGTATAAAGCTCCTCTACCAACGAAAACTTATCAATCTCAACAGGTCTTTTGAGGTCATCAAATTTAGCCCTTATACGTGTTATGGGATCGCCCTCCAAATCCAACTTTTCACTTACAAGCGCAGAGTAGACTCTCTTTTCAACAAAACAGTCATTCTTATCATACTCATAAAATATGGTAGTTTGGATCATGTCGTCTGATTTGGGACGAGCGTGATAAGAGATAATCGAATCTTTGTCATTATACTTCATCACTCTTTCCTCCACAAGAGCTGAGTCTCCATTATGCACTTTGTATAGATCAATCTTGGTACAATTTCCCCGACTGTCGTACGAGTGGAATGCGTGCATTTTGATGCCATGATAAAGTTCCACGATCTCTCGAACTTTCCCATTCTTTCCATAAAAACAGGTCTTATTCACCTCTCCCAAACCTATAGAAGAAAGAAGACGACCATCATTATCGAATGACAAAGTAGCTGTTTTTCCAAGGGCCAAACCTTGCCCTGCTCTGGTATCGGGAATAAACTCTTCTATCTTGACCCCCTTCACTGCGCCACGATACCCCATCTTTTCGATGTCATTCTGAATACCATAAGCCCCTTCTTTCTTTGTAGAAGTGTTGCAAGCGGCAATCATCACACCAAGTATCAACGCACAAAAAAATACGCTTCTTTTCATAATCCTTATTGTAATTTGAAATTATTCTTCTTATCTCGCACTTTTTCTCTCCATTAGCTCCATTGAGAAGAGCCGATATCGAATTATTTAGCACAAAAATAATTAGAACTTAACGAAATGACAAATCTCACACATCCTTCAGATGGATAGTACAAGGGCTGTGCTTGCGACAATACAAGCACAGCCCTTACTGTATGTACGACGAGTCTTACTCGGATTTGTAATTCTTATCGTTACCGTTACGACGAGGAGGACGACCTTCGCCATTATTACGGCGAGGAGGACGCTCTTCGTAGCCTTCAGGCTTCTCGATGGTAGCCTTACGCGAGAGTCTGAACTTACCACTCTTAGGATCGATCTCAAGGAGCTTGACATCGACCTTTGCACCCGTATCGAGGCCTGTCTCTTCGATAGCTTCGTAACGCTTCCAGTCCACTTCGGAGATATGAAGGAGACCTTCCTTACCCGGCAAGAATTCGACAAATACCCCGTAAGGCATCACAGACTTCACCGTAGCGAGGTAAGTCTTACCGACTTCAGGGACGACGACGATAGCACTGATCATGCCGAGAGCCTTGTCGATAGAAGCCTTGTTGTTACTGCTGATCTCGATGACACCGACACCGTCAACCTCTTCGATATTGATGGTAGCACCACTCTCTTCCTGCATGCTCTGGATGATCTTACCACCAGGGCCGATGACAGCACCGATAAATTCTTTCGGAATAGTGAGCGACTCGATACGTGGAGCATGAGGCTTGAGATCCTCGCGAGGCTCAGCCATACACTCTGTGATCTTACCAAGGATGTGGAGACGTCCCTCTTTAGCTTGTGCGAGAGCGTTCTCAAGGATTTCGTACGAAAGTCCGTCCACCTTGATGTCCATCTGAGTGGCAGTGATACCATCCTTGGTACCTGTCACCTTGAAGTCCATATCGCCCAAGTGGTCTTCGTCACCGAGGATGTCGGAGAGGATGGCATAGTTCTGACCCTTATTCTCAGAGATAAGACCCATTGCGATACCGCTCACGGGACGCTTCATAGGCACACCTGCATCCATGAGGGCAAGCGTACCGGCACAGACTGTCGCCATCGAAGACGAACCATTCGACTCAAGGATGTCACTCATGACACGTACCACGTAAGGGTACTTCTCAGGGAGCATACGCTTGAGAGCTCGGTGAGCAAGATTACCGTGACCGATTTCACGACGGCCTACCCCTCTTTGTGGACGAGCTTCGCCCGTAGAGAATGGAGGGAAGTTGTAGTGAAGGAGGAATCTTTCCTTACCATAGTTGAGCACATCGTCGACGAGTTTCTCATCCGACTTTGTACCGAGGGTCACTGTGGTGAGTGACTGAGTCTCACCGCGAGTGAAGATCGACGAGCCGTGAGGACCGGGGAGACAGTCCACCTCTGTCCAGATAGGACGGATGGTACGAGTGTCACGACCATCGAGACGCTTACCATGGTCGAGGATGGCACGACGCATCGCTTCCTTCTCGACATCGTGATAATAACGAGCAATCATGCCGCCCTTAGCTTCGAGATCTTCTTCGGAGAACGAAGCCTTGTACTCGGTGATGATCGCTTCAAAAGCCTCTGCTCTCGCATGCTTGTCAGTACCCGACATCGCCACGGCAAAAGCCTTATCGTAGCACTTCGCACGGACATCCGCACGGAGTTCTTCATCATTTTCTTCGTGGCAGTAAGTACGCTTGACGGTCTTACCCACAGCCTCCTGAAGTTCGAGCTGCACACGGCACTGATCCTTGATCGCTTCGTGCGCCACCTTGATCGCTTCGAGGAGATCCGCCTCCTGCACTTCGTCCATCTCACCCTCGACCATCATGATATTGTCGATGGTGGCACCGACCATGATGTCCATGTCGGCCTTTTCGAGCTGTTCGAATGTAGGATTGACGACAAACTTACCCTCCAATCGAGCCACTCTCACTTCGGAGATAGGACCGTTGAATGGGATATCCGACACCGCAAGAGCAGCCGATGCTGCAAGACCTGCAAGCGCATCAGGCATATCCACACCGTCGGCGGAGAATAGTATAATGTTTACAAATACTTCAGCGTGATAGTCATCAGGGAAGAGGGGACGCAAAGCTCTGTCGACGAGACGACAAGTCAAGATTTCGTAGTCCGAAGCCCTACCCTCACGACGGGTAAAACCTCCGGGAAAACGTCCGATGGCGGAGAACTTCTCCTTATACTCTACCTGAAGAGGCATAAAATCAACGCCCGGATTGGCGTCTTTAGCAGCACAAACGGTTGCCAACAAAACGGTGTTGCCCATGCGAACCGTTACGGAACCATCAGCTTGCTTGGCAAGTTTGCCGGTCTCAATCGTAATGTTGCGACCATCGGCAAGTTGGATGGTTTTTGTGATTACGTTCATCATAAAAATAAATTGTTTATCCGATATAATTTTCTCATCTGTATATATATCCGTGCAAAGATAGGTAAAAGATTTATATATTTAAGGTGTAAGACTTCACAAAAACACCCCACCCGACAGAAAGCAGAGACACCACAAGCAATCGAAAAGGATATATAACTTGATGACGAAAGTCCCACAACTCAATTTTTGCCATTCATGAACATTTTTCCGAGACTCCGTTCAGGGAGCTTCGGATAGAGTCAGGGCAGAGTATCTCGCGATAAAAACGTACATTTGTGTCAGTAAGAAATTTGTAGCTACGTTTTTTATGCAGAAAAAGGCACTAATCACGGGTATCACGGGACAGGATGGGTCCTTCTTGGCGGAGTTTCTCCTCGAAAAAGGCTATGAGGTACACGGCATCATCCGTCGCTCCTCCTCATTCAACACCGGGCGCATCGAGCACCTTTACCTCGACGAGTGGGTCAGGGACATGAAGCGGAAGAAGCTCATCAACCTCCACTACGGAGACATGACGGACAGTTCGTCCCTCATCCGCATCATTCAGCACATCCGCCCCCACGAGATCTACAACCTCGCAGCGCAGAGCCATGTCAAAGTCAGTTTCGAAGTACCGGAGTATACTGCCGAAACGGATGCTGTCGGCACGCTTAGGTTGCTTGAGGCGGTGAGGATCCTCGGACTTGAGCGAGAGACGAGGATCTATCAAGCCTCGACATCGGAGCTTTATGGCAAGGTGCAGGAAGTCCCGCAGAGCGAGACCACCCCATTTTATCCTTGCTCGCCTTATGCCGTGGCGAAGCAGTACGCCTTCTGGATCACAAAGAATTATAGAGAGAGCTATGGGATGTTTGCCGTCAATGGCATCCTCTTCAACCACGAGAGCGAGCGTCGTGGGGAGACCTTCGTCACCCGAAAGATCACCCTTGCCGTAGCTCGTATAGCCGCCGGGCTTCAGGACAAACTCTATCTCGGCAACCTCAACGCCCTCCGTGACTGGGGGTATGCACGAGACTATGTCGAGTGTATGTGGCTCATGCTTCAGCACGATGAGCCGGAAGACTTCGTCATCGCCACCGGCGAACAGCACTCGGTACGTGAGTTTTGCGACAAAGCCTTTGCTTGCGTGGGCATCACCTTGCGCTGGGAAGGCACAGGAGTGGATGAGAAGGGTATAGACACCGCCACCGGTCGTGTACTTATAGAGGTAGATTCGAAGTACTTCAGACCAAGCGAGGTGGAGACTCTGCTGGGCGACCCCTCAAAGGCAAAAAAACTCTTGGACTGGGATCCCTCAAAGACTTCTTTCGACACCCTTGTCCGACTCATGGTCGACAGCGATATCGAGTATATCAAGGGGCACAGCGTACACAGACTCTAAGGACTTATGGACAAGGACTCAAAGATATATGTCGCCGGTCATCGTGGACTCGTGGGCTCGGCGATATGGCACAACCTCCAATCAAAAGGCTACACCCACCTGATCGGTCGCACCCATGCCGAATTGGACCTCATGGATCCTGCTGCAGTACGTGACTTCTTCGACCATGAACGTCCCGAATACGTCATCCTCGCCGCCGCTCATGTGGGTGGCATCATGGCCAACAATGTCTACCGTGCGGACTTCATCTTCAACAACATTCAGATCCAACAGAATGTGATCGGCGAGAGCTTCCGTCATGGGGTGAAGAAGCTACTCTTCTTGGGCAGCACCTGTATCTATCCTCGGGAAGCATCTCAGCCGATAGCGGAGACCGAGCTCCTCACCGCCCCCCTCGAATACACCAACGAACCCTATGCCATAGCAAAGATCGCAGGGCTCAAGCTCTGCGAGAGCTTCAACATACAGTATGGCACGAACTTCATCGCAGTCATGCCGACCAACCTCTACGGTCCTAACGACAACTTCGACCTTGAGCGAAGCCATGTCTTGCCTGCGATGATCCGCAAGATACACCTCGCTCACTGTCTCTCACACTCAGACATGGATGCCATCCGCAGAGACCTCACACGTCGACCGGTGGAGGGCATCGACGGTCAAGCCTCGGACGAAGCCATCACCACCCTCTTGGAGAAGTACGGCATCACGGCCGAAAGAGTCAATCTGTGGGGATCGGGGGCTCCCCTGAGAGAGTTTCTTTGGAGCGAAGACATGGCAGACGCATCGGTATTTGTCATGGAGCATGTGGACTTCAAGGACACGTACACCGACCCGAAGGAGATACGCAACTGCCACCTCAATATCGGTACGGGCAAAGAGATATCCATCAAAACGCTCTCGGAGACGATCCGTCGCACGGTAGGATACGAAGGAGAGATACACTTCGACACCTCGAAGCCCGACGGCACGATGCGCAAGCTCACCGATGTCTCCAAGCTCCACAATCTGGGTTGGCTCCACTCGGTCGAACTCGAGGAGGGCATCTCACGCCTCTATCGCTGGTACTTGGAGAACTGATCCGACAGCATCTTGCTTCATCCTTAAACCCCTCATCTCCGGAGATTTGACAACCACCACCGCTTGGTTTATTTCTTTTTTCACTAAATTAGCGACGAAGATCTATCTCTCGTCGTGGGACTGTCGTACCACCGACGACAAACGTGAGAAGATCGGGGGAGGTTGACAGACAACACAGACCGCAGGGTCGAGGGGGACATCTCATCGCCATATCTCACACAGGTAGACACTTCGCCGAGTAGTTGTACCACCGCATCCACGCTCACCTGCCGGGCAGAGGATGTCCAAGCCGGGCGCAGGATCGGTATTTGATCACATTTAGAAAATCTCAAGACTATGAAGAGAGCACTATTTGTCACCTTGTGTGTATTTTTAGGCCTATCCAACACCAAAGTATTTGCGAGCTGCACCTCCAAGCAGAGCCGCCCTCCCATCGAGGTAAAAATGTCGGGCAGTATCGACCACCAACGCTGTATCGCCGGACAGAAAGCCACTGTGACCTTCAACCGCTTTCCTGCGACGATGAAGGAGTTCGAACAAGTGCGTACACAGATAGGTACGGAGCCCCACGGTGCTGTCGCCCTTCAGGTCATGGCATATGAGATGTTCAGACGAGACAGAGACCTTGGGTTGAAGTGCATTGCCCTCAACAACGTATCCAACCACTCGGGCAAGGACAGCTCGCCCATCCGTCAGCTCACAAGCATCTTCCGTGAAGGCAATTCCGCACGCCCTTATCAGATGGCTTCTTTCCTCAAAGGAGCAACACCCGAAAACGGATACAACCCCACCAAACCCTACACGATAGAGGTCTTCTCCGACCAAGGTCGTGGCTATGAGGAGTCCAACGCATACCAAACAACGGTCGTACGTATGTACATCGTGACCTCCGGCCGTGACGACAAACAGGTGCCCATCTCTGTCGTGAAGACGTTCAAGCCCGACGAAAATAGCAACGGCACATACTTCATCGTCACAAGCAGTCCGCTATACTCTCGCTGCAAGGAGAAGTCCTTCCGAAACGAGTTCAAAGGACTTGACTGAAAAAGGGGTGAAAAAAAGTCGTTAGACTTAATAACGAAAGTCGTTAAAGGCGATACATCGCCTTTAACGACTTTTTTTGTCGCTTCCTACGACTTCTTTCGGAGAGGGGTTAGCTGTCTCCGTTGGCGACACCGAAGGGGATGTGGACGGCAGGGATGTGACCGAGAGCGTCAAGGTGCACCCTTTGGTCGTCGAAGAAGATGTGGGGCTTGAGCACATTGAGGATGCGAGACTTCTCGATACCGCCGAGGAAGAAGACTTCGTCCACTTCGACATCCAGCTCCCTGAGGGTGGTCACCACTCGCTCGTGCGCCGGTGCGTTGCGTGCCGTGACGATGGACGTCTTGAGGATACGCCGGTAGGTGTTGTCTCCCTCGTACTTATCACGCTCAAGCTTTTGGAAGACCGAGATCCGCTTGAGCAAGATCCCGATCGGGCCGAGGGCGAGAGGTAAGTTGGCAAAAGATTTCTCGTGATCCATATAGCTCGAGATGCCGTCGCTCTTGTAGACCTTCTCTGCGGAGTCGTCGGCGATGACACCGTCGAAGTCGAAAGCGATGCGGAGCTCGTTGTCGTCCTCTTCGTCGATGATCTCCTTGGCAAGGACGACCCCTGCGGCACAGCCCATACGGATGGCCTCCTCGACATCCCCTCTATTGGCAGAGAGGAAGAGGGCGGAGTTGAACGCCGGGAGGTACTGATAGTTGCTCTTGCCGGAGGAGAAGCAGGCTCTGGAGATGTTGAGCCCGTAGTGCTCGATGGAGCGGAATGCCCTCAGCCCTGTCTCGGGACTGTTTTTGGAGAAGAGGACGACCTCCACCGGCAGAAGTTCGGGGAAGGAGTCGTTGAGGCTCAGGAGTCGCTGAACAAAGGGAAAGGCCACCCCCTTCTCAAAAGGGGTGTCGATGTGCTTTGTCTGATACTTGCGGTACTCTTCTTCGCCGTGTGTGGTGAAGATGGCATCGGAGTCCAACATATTGAACAGTGCACTCGATGAGACGGCGATGACAAGCTTCTCTTCTATGGGATAAGGCATAGTGTTGTTGTTATTTTTAGGAGAGATGAGTCTGTTTCTTGGCACGAAAATAGTGAAACCCCTCGGATTGTGGAAATTCTGAAAGCAAAATGAGGGGGCAAGGCACCTTGTCCTTGGGACGAAGAAGAAGGGGCAGGATCGAAACCGTGTCCGATCCTGCCCCTTGGGTGTATAAAGTCCGTTTTTTTTATTGCCACTCAGACATCAGAAGCCGAAGGTCACACCGATGGTGGTGAGGCGTAGGTCAGGACCTTTGCCAGAGAGAAAGAGGCTCTGTGGGGTGTGCAACACCTGCACTCCGAATGAGCCGTAACCGATCCCACCTCCGATCTCGGGGATAAAATTGCTGAGGTTGCGATCTCCGTCGAAGTTGGTGCGTCCATCCTTGCGATCCCAAGCCTTGTAGCTGGAAGCGGTACGGATCTTGCCTGCAGCATAGCCATAGAGGAAGAATGAGCGTGCCTGTGGTATGGGTCTCCATGTGAAACGCCCATAGATATTGAAGTAGGTGGCACTGAGTCGGTTCTTGCCAAACTCCCGACCGACTTCGGGTGCGACCTCTTTGGTGATCCCATCGGCATCGCGACGGAGCGTGAAGTCGTCATAGAAGTGTATCTTGTTGAAGTCAAAGGAAGTCCCGAGACGGAACGAATGGCTCCTTTTGCTCAGCCTCCAAGAGAGTAGTCCCAAGGTGAATCTATAACTACCGGAGGAGTTGAGACGATCGAGGTCGCCGTGAAAGTTGTATTTGCCGTAGCCAAAACCAAGGGCTTCGACATCCCTCTTGTAGCGGTTGTTTTTCCTATGACCACCTTCGCTCCTGCTGAAGAACGGGATGCGGATCCTTTCGTTGAGGAAGCTCTGCTCTTCACTGCGATTGAGGTCGTAAGCCCCTCTGAACACCTGGCGAGCCTTGATGGTATCGCCATTGGCATTGATCCGTCTGACAGAGACATTGAAGCGGTTGCCCCTCTCATGCATCGTGATGAGCTTATCCTTTACCCTTATCGTCGTATCCTGAGCCATGGTGTTTTCATTGTGTGCAAAGAGTGCTGTCGTACTGAACAGGCAGGCCGCAGAGGCCAAAGCTATGGTAACAAGTCGTTTCATAATGATTTAGGTAGTGTTTAGGGTTTATTTTTTTATTATGTGTTTAATGTTTGCGCTTGGGTAGTCTCGTGACCTTTCGTCTGTCGGAAGACTTGCGATTGACCAGCTTTGCGATGGCCTTGCTGCTGACATTCCCCTGAAGGTAAGAGACGATGATGTGGTTGTCGTCGAAGACATAGCGATAGACAAGGTACACGGACTCTCCATCTTCCTGATGCAGGCGGTAAGCTGCGGAGATGAGATAGCCTTGGGCAAAGACCTCTTGTATGTCATCGGCGATGGATTTGTCGGTCTCTATCGTCTTCTCCATGTCTTGGACAAACTCCTTGGTAGGCTCGCTGATCTGAAGGATCGCCACATGCGTAAGGCTGTCTATGCCGTAGATGGCTTTGTCCTTGAGGGCATTGCCTTTGAGGTTGACGAAGGTGACCTTGCGGTGGCGAGCATACTTCTTGAACAGCTTGCCTATGGCGAAGTCATCGGGTGTCACCCCCGAAGGGGCCGCAAGAGCCGGGAGTGCGAGCAGTGCCATTAGGATCACGAGCATGGGCACTCTGATAAGTGATCGAAGTCGTCGTTGTGTCATATTCTCAGAATAAGAAGTTGGTTTGTAAAACATATTATACCGACACCGTCCTATACAAAAGGGCGTTTTTACCACTCTATCTCCTCAATGGGATCGTAGACTACCCCGGCAAGGAGTTCTTCGGCAAGGAGGATGGCTTCGTCCTCGGACTCTATCTGCTTCCCGGCCTGATACCCGAACTCTGAGGCAGGCAGAGACACACTGTCACCGGTCCATGGCTTGACGAGCAGGGTCAGCATGGCGGCCGCTGCGACCGATCCTATCGTAAGCCACCACACCTTGGTGCGAGACGGATGCAACTTCGGTGTCGAGGTCATCGCCTCCGAAGCAAAAGAAGCCCTCGCTGTCGCCGCTCCGCCCAGCATGACGAGTATAGCTCGCTCGGAGGAGGAGAGACCGTCGGCAGGACGAGACTCCAGTTCGCGTAGGAGGAGCTCCTCCTCTTGGGTCGTCGTCGTACCGTCGAGGTACTTTTCGAGTAAAGTGGTGTATGTCGTATTCTCTTTCATTTTTTCGGTGTCTGTCGTTGTTGTGTCAGATGAGAGGAAGGAGGTATTCACGAAGCTGTCGGCGTGCACGACTGAGATGGTTGTGTACGGCATCTACCCGGATGTTGAGGAGCTTGGCTATCTCTTCGTTGGGATACCCTTGTAGCTCATGCAGTTCGTAGACTCGTCTTCGGAGCTCGGGGAGGGTGGATATCGCTTGCCTGAGGAGTTCGCTCAACTCATAACGCTCCAAGCCCTCAGTGCTTGCTGTCGTCACCTGCCTCTCGTCGAGTGTCTGAGTGCGTGAAGCCCTCAGGTCATCGATGATGAGGTGGTGCAGGAGGGTATGACAGTAAGCTGCCATCGAACGCACTTCGTCCAACTTATCCCTCGACTGCCACAGACGGAGGAAGAGCTCGCTCACCGCATCTTCGGCGCGCTCCTTGTCTCCGTCGTACATCGACAGAGCCTTCCGCTGCAGGTCGGGACGCAAGCCCGCCACTTCTATGACAAACCTCTTTTGTTCCATCGTTATACCCTAAAGACGAACGAGCCGAGTCAAACCTATCATCGGCAAGAGAAGTTTTTTCGTGTTTTTCCGTAATATATGTGTTAATACATTGGTAAAGAGGCCAAAAAGGATGTGTTATTTTTGGGCAGAAGAAGCCGGTTCTCGCCCCATGATGCGATTGACAACGAGGGCAATGGCACCGTCACCGGTCACATTACAAGCCGTACCGAAGCTATCCATGGCTATATAAAGGGCGATCATGAGGGCTTGTGCAGCCTCATCGAAGCCGAGCATCGACTGCAAGATCCCCAGACACGCCATGATCGCACCGCCGGGCACTCCGGGAGCCGCCACCATCGTCACACCGAGCATGAGGATGAAGCCCGAGAAGCTCCCGAACTCTATCGGCATCCCCAGCATCATCATGAGTGCGAGTGAGCACGCCACGATTTTCAGCGTGCTTCCGGAGAGGTGTATCGTCGCACAGAGGGGGATGACAAATCCCGCCACATCATCCGCCACGCCATTACGTTTGGACTGTTCGAGCGAGACCGGGATGGTCGCGGCAGATGACTGTGTGCCAAGGGCTGTGAAGTAAGCCGGCATCATCGTAGCCAGGAGGCGGAAGGGGTTGCGCTTCACAACCAACCCTGCGATACAGTATTGGAAGATGAGCAACCCGATATGGAGCAAGAAGATGAGCCCGATGATCTTCACGAAGACCGAAAGGATCTCAAACACTTTTCCGCTATAAGTCATGTCGAGGAAGATACCGAAGATGTATAGGGGCAACAAGGGGATGATCACCGCACCTATCGTCTTCGTGATGATGTCCTTGAAGTCCGAACAAGCCCCCTTGAGCGAGACACTGCCTATCGAAGCCATCCCCAACCCGAGGACAAAGGCAAGGATGAGTGCCGTCATCACTCCCATGGCCGGCGGGATGGAGACCTTGAAGTAAGGAGCCAGAGCCCCCGACGAAGCGTCTATGCTCTTGAGTGCGCCCTGTTCTATCATGCTCGGGAAGAGACTTATCCCCATGGCATAGGACAAGAAGCCTGCCACGATCGTTGCCCCGTAAGCGATGACGACGGTGATCAGCAGGATACGCCCGGCCTTGTTGCCGATCTCCGCTATCGCCACCGACACGAGCGCGAGGATGATCAGCGGGATGATGAAGCTGAGAAACTCTCCAAAGAGTCCGTTGATGGTCACGAAGATACGCACCAATGCTTCGGGCAAAAACTGCCCAAAAGTGATACCAAGGATGATGGCGATGATGATCCGAGGGAGTAGCCCTATACGTATAGCTTTCATAAGTATATGTTTGGTTAGTCGATTTTATGTCTCCAAAGATAGCACTAAATCACCTATCCATCCACTAAGAAGTACGACGGATCGGATCGTGCGGAACGCCTTCCTTGCAATGTGTACTATCTCGGGGGTAGGGCTCTCCGCTTGCCAACGGTCGGTTAGGGAGATGACGAAGTCGGAGCGTAGTGCCCTAAAGTTGGATTTGAATCTGACCAAAGAGGTAAAAAGACTATAATTCAAAAGTCGTCCATGATTTGCTCAAAACTGATTACTTTGGAAAGCAACATTGCTTTTTCTTTCTCATCAATTTTTTCACCACAAACTTTTTCTAGTTTTTGAAGTCTACTTATGAGATTGGGGATGTTTGATTTTTTAGACACAATAATGTAATCAATATCTTCTACTCTAAATTTGAATGGCTCTTCTTTGGAAAATTTCTTTGGAGGTGTCTTGGATTTATTGTCATTTGATAATTCGCCACGCCATTTATCGTATTCTTCTTCGTTTGTAAACCATGGTTGATCCACAGAATTTTCCACTGTAATACGCCACTCACATTCGTCGTATGCATTGTGTTTTTCACCGTTATGAGTGTAAACATCCCTCTTCAAAAAACCAAATATGATATTCGTAGGGTTTTTGGAAAATAATCCCTCATATGAGAATAAACGAGGATCGTTCTCGATTAGATAAGTTACGGGAGCAATGTTATATTTATGATTCTGTGAGATGATGGATTTTTTAGATAAGCCGATAGCAGACGTACCATACTTCCCACGATGCTCTTCGCTATGAGTTATGGGAATATCACAAAATGATATCATAGGAGCTCCTATAAAAACTTTATCGGAAATAGATTCCTTACAAAACGAAAAACGTAGCCCCTCTTCAATGATCTTATATAACAAGTTTACATTTTCTGTATAGTGAAAAAAGGCAGATGTATGGCTATTTTTCTTCATAGAAGACTCCTAGGTTTATTTGAGACCTTTCAAATTAATAAACAATTAAAAGAGGATAATAATCAATCAGACAAGTTCACAGTGCATCAGTTACTTTTGAATCACATATCATATAACCCCCATCACAAATATAATAACTTAAAGATATTTTAGGAAATGACGACTCTCTTCTTTTTAATTTTAGAGTTTAGAGACATAGAATATGTGAGAGAGGGATGTTAACGAAAAAGTTGTAGAAAGCAACAAAAAAGGTTGTCTAACTTGATGCGACGAGTTAGACAACCTTCGTCATTGAGATTAGACAACCTTTTTCGATAAGTCGGACGAGCAGAGTCAAACTGCGTTTGACTCTGCCGTGACGAGAAAAAGACTGTGGAGAAAAACAGTCCTTTTTTGCACCCGCCATGAAGGTATCGATGTAGGGAGGGCTGAAAGAGGAAGAAAAAGAACTTCGGTCTGCGATATTTTTTATAAATTGTGCGATGTATTATCCAAAATCAGTGACTATGAGAGCAGTCTATGCGTTATTGGTATGCCTTTTGTCCGGTGTCGTGAGCCTCAGGGCAGGAGCCTTTTCCTGCCGTCTACGAGACTTATGGGAACTATGCGAAGGAGGACAAGGAGGATGAGACCAGAGGACAGCAAACGTGGATATGCTTCGACCTTGAGCTTTGGGAAGAAGATCAAGACCTATAAGGCAGCGGTCTTCAAACTCCTGCGCTACTATATCTCGGATCCGATAGGTTACTACAATATGCAGAATCCCGATGCTCCGGCCGAACTGATAGACGCCTCCAAGGAGAGCTTCATGGAGACATTCGTAAACATCGAAAAGTAAAGACATCAAAACATTATGAAACCAATGAGACAATTATTCCTTCTATTCGCAACCCTATGCTCGATGACACTGACCACGGTGAGGGCACAAGATACCTTCAGGGCATTTTATGACACCTCATGTTCGTTCAAGAAGGGCTCGTCGGTATTCGAAGAGAAAAACGAGCTCAATAGGGACAGTGTCACCTACCCCTGTGCCCTTGAAATCCGTGCTGATAAGTCCTACTTCTACAATTATGCAAAGATGCTCCGTGACTCGACTGCCAAAGCCGTATTCACCGAGACAAACGATGCCTTGATGGCTTTTTCGGCAGCTCGAAAGTACAAGGCAGGCGGTCCGCAGATGACTGTCCGAAACCTCTTCGGTGACCTCAAATGTACGACCACTCATGAGATACTCAGAGACTATTACAGCTATGAGGAAGAATTGATCCGCCCCGAATGGACGATAGATGAGAGCATCACCGAGGTCAAGAGCGGATACAAGTGTCACCTTGCAACAGCCCAATACCTCGGTCGACAGTGGACTGTGTGGTACACACCCGAGATCCCCACATCAGCAGGGCCGTGGAAGCTCTGGGGACTACCGGGGCTCATTGTGGATGCCAGAGACGACAGTGGGAGGTTCTCCTTCGAGATGACGTCTTTCGGTAAGATTGCACCCGAGATGATGACCGAAGATGTCACCAAATATATGATCAAAGGCGACATAAAGACGGACACAAAGGCAAAGGTGCTCAAGCTCTTGGGGGCTTACGTCTCCAACCCCATGACCTTCATGGCCATGAAAGATCCGAACAAAAAAATCCGCATCGGTAACCCTGATGGCACACCGATAGATAATTCCGAATTCACCACCGAGTTTGAGTACATCGAACTCAAAGACTGACATTCACCACAAAATATCGTATCATGAGACGAATAGCCCAACAGATCATTCTCTTTCTGCTTGCGTACTTGGCAAGTCACACAGCAATGGCTCAAGATGCCTTCAGAGCTATTTATGAGACGAAAGGATACTACATCCGAGAGTGGGCAGAGCAAGGACACAAGGCCCCAACCGCCTTGGAGATCTATCCTGACAGGACATTCTTCTATGACATGACCATCGTTGCGAGGGACTCCGTCACCCGTATGGAGTTCGACAAAAGCAACGATCTCGATTTGGCAATGAGGGAGGGCAAAAAGTACAATAGTCCCTCGCTCGAAATGCTGATCAATACGCATTTCGACACCAACAAGAGGACGGTCACCCACGTCATCCACTCCGACTATCACACCTATACCGAGCCCATGGAACGCATCGACTGGCAGATAGATGACACCGTCACGGAGACCAAGGGCGGTTATCCCTGCTTCCGCGCGACAGCCACCGTCCTCGGTCGTCAGTGGACGGTCTGGTACACCCCCGAAGTACCTACGCCTGCGGGACCATGGAAGCTGTGGGGATTGCCGGGGCTCATCGTCGAAGCCACAGAGTCAGAGGGGTTGTTCGCCTTCTCCCTCTCTTCGTTTGAGCAACTCAAACCCGAAGATCGCCGAGAAGACTGCCGAAAGTTCCTGCTTGTCGGGGATGCCAAGGAGGGCAAGCGCAAAGACATCCGTAAGCTCCTTCGCCTCTACCACACCGACCCTGCCACATATCTCAACATGATCTACCCGGGAGGTACGCTCATCCTTCAGGACAACGAGGGGAAGACGCTCACTCCCGAAGAGGTACGCCATAAGTTTGTCGACATAGAGCAATAACAGAGACAGTACACGAGATCATCCCCAAGGCTTCCCCATCAGCTTCTTTGCTATTGGCTGTAAGCATCAAGGGACTTACCACCGAAATACCAACTTGAAACAAGTCTATGAAAAAGAAAGTAAATGCACTCTTTATCCTCACACTGCTGAGCATCATGAGCGTTCACACACAAGCACAAGAGGCCTTCAAGGCTATCTACGAGACCAAAGGACACTACATCCGAGAGTGGGCAGAGAGAGGTCGCAGTGCTCCCACGGTACTGGAGATCCACCCCGACAGGACGTTCTTCTACGATATGGCACGTCTCGCTTCGGACTCCACCCTCTATGTGACCCTCCAAGAGACCCAAGACACCCAAAAGGCGATCCACGAAGCACTCAAGATGAACAACCGCTCGCTGGAGGTGATGATACGCAGTGTCTTCGAGACCGGTCGTAGAGAAGTGACCCAAGCCATCCACTTCGACTACCACTCCTACACCGAGTCCATGGAGCGGATCGACTGGCAGATAGACGACACCGTCACGGAGACCAAGAGCGGTTACCCTTGTCACCCTGCCACAGCCACCTTCCTCGGTCGTCGCTGGACGGCTTGGTACACGCCCGAAGTCCCCACACCGGCCGGGCCATGGAAGCTATGGGGGCTGCCCGGGCTCATCGTCGAAGCCTCGGAGGCAGAGGGGTTGTTCGCCTTCTCCCTCTCTTCGTTCGAAAAACTGAATCCCGAGGAGAGTCAAGAGGGCTTCAAGAAATACATGAGCATCGGAGAGGTCAAAGAAGGCCGGCGTAAGGACATCCTGAGACTCCTCGGGCTCTACTTCGGTGACCCTGCATCATTCTTACGGATGCGTTACCCGGGACAGCAGGTCATCCTCGAAGATGGAGAGGGTAAGTCGCTCACGCCCGAAGAGATACGGAGCAAGGTCGCACATATAGAGCAATGATGTTCTTTGCCCGAGCCTCACAGATCACTCATGGATGAAGTGTCCTCTCGATCCGATCATCGGCGTTTTTGTCCGGTGACGGAATGTATTCTGTCGGGGCTCAGAAAAGATTCTGTCACCTATCGGAAGGTGTTCCGTCCCATGACGGAGCGTGACGGGGAGAAGACCATGCCGTCGACACTTTCGTTAGATTCGATAGATTTCTCCGATGCCAAGGATTTATATTTGCGGTACAACCAATACCAAATGCAACTATGAAAACGACTTACATCACCACCCTTACCCTCCTGCTTGCCCTTTTGGCAAGTAGCATCGTGCAGGCACAAAAGTCCTCCTCCACGGTCTTCAAAGCGATCTATGAGATGAAAGGCACCTACTTTGCAGAGAAAATCAAAGATAGGGATAAGATCCCGGTATCACCCATGGCATTGGAAATCTATCCCGATAAGTCTTTCTTTTACAGCATGCCACGTATGGCGCAGGACTCCATCACACATGCCGTATATGAGGCAACAAATGACGAGGCCAAGGCTCAGCAGGAGGGCAACAAGGTCTCGAACCGAAGTATGGATCTCCACGTCCTTTCGTCCTTCGAGACCGGGCAATCGGTCGTCACCCAAGCCATCAACTTCGACTACTACAAGTACGAAGAAGAGATGATCCGCCCCGAATGGGTCATCGACGAGAGCGTGACGGAGACCAAGAGCGGGTACAAGTGTCACAAGGCGACAGCCGATTACCTCGGCAGAGCATGGACGGCATGGTTCACACCCGAAGTCCCCACTCCGGCAGGTCCATGGAAACTCTGGGGACTGCCCGGCCTCATCGTCGAAGCCTCCGAAGCTGACGGCATCTACTCTTTTTCGTTGTCTTCGTTTGCACCCATGGATGAGAAGGACAGCAAGATCGATTGCGACAAGTATCTTGTCCTCGGAGCGGTGAAGAAGGACACCAAAGCGAAGGTGACAAAGCTGTTGCAATTATTTGTCACGGATATGCAAAAGTTCTTCCAGATGATCTTCCCCGGCGCGAAGGTCATCATTCAGGATCGGGACGGTAATAAGCTCAAGGGCGAAGAGCTCCGCGACAAGTTCGTGAACATCGAGCGGTAGTGAGCCGAACAAGTTATACAAAGGTCGAAAACGAGTTAGACAACCTTTTTGAGACCAAAGAAGCATTTACAATAAGTATGAGAAGTCTTTCAGTCCTTTTTATTTTGATGTTTGTGAGCCTCAGTGCCTTGGGGCAGTCGGTCATCACCGGTCGTGTGGTATCGAAGAGCAACAATGATGCCGTCCCTTCGGTGTCTGTTTCCCTGACCGATGCGACGACGAAGAAAGTCATCGGTGGTGGGTTTACGAACAAAGAGGGACGTTTTTCGATCCCCATATCCGAAGCTCTTCTGTCCCAAAAGGTGACTTTGAGTTTCTCGCACTTGGCTTACCAAAAGATAGCTCTGACAGAGATTGCCGGAGATCTCAGAGGACGCACCTTCACCCTCTCCTCTCGTGAGGAACAACTCAAGGAGGTCGTCGTACGTGCCACGGCGGTACGCAAGCGTGGCGATACGATCCGCTATTCGGTGGGACAACTCATCAAACTGGGTGACCACACCCTGGAGGATGCCATCAAGCGCATCCCGGGGATGCAGGTCGGCAAGGACGGCAAGATCAGCTATGAGGGCAAGAGCATCAACAAATTCTACATCGAGGGCTTGGACCTCATGGGTGGCAAGTATGGTCTGGCCACCAAAAACATAAAGGCCGACGATGTGGCTGCGGTGGAAGTGCTCGAAAATCACGAACCCATCAAGATGAGGAAAGAACGTTCGCTCAGCGATCAGGCGGCTCTCAACATACGGATGAAAGAGAGTGCCAAAAACACTTGGATCTACTCCCTCACGACGGGTGCGGGAATCAACAAGGACAAGAAGCCCCTCTACCTTGGCGATGGATCGGCTTACACCTTCGGCAAGAGCAACCAGTTGATGGCGATCGGCAAAGGGACAAACAACGGAGCAAATATCTTCTCGGAACTCAACACCCTTGCCCTTGATGAGATCGTGAGCCGAGAGAGATTCGAGATCAGCAGCCGGAGCGACTTCTTCGACACGAGTGCGGACATCGGAGACGAGGTGGTGCGTGAGCGTGGGCGGATCAATACGACGGCACTCGGTTCGCTCAACTTCATTCACAAGATCTCGGAGGATGCGAAGTGGCGCATCAATGCCGGGTATGGCTTCGACCGGGCGGAACGAATGTTGGACGAGACGAAACTCTTCCGTATCTCGCCCAGGGAGACGGCCAAGATAGAAGATCACACCTCACTGTTCAGGCGCGAACACAGGGGCGAGGTGGAGAGCAACTATACATTCAACGGCAACAACACTTTTGTCAAAGTACAGACCGAAGGGAAGCTCTACCACAAGGACCTCAAGGCCGATCGCAGCACCAATGGCAATCCCTACTCGGAGCATACCGTGGCACCCTCGGGGACGCTCTCGAACGTCGTCTCTTGGTCGAAAAAGCATGGAAAGAACATCCTCACCATCTCGGATGCGTTGTGGCTCGACCATATGCCTCAGCAACTTTCGTTACACGCGGCTTCGCCCCTCCCCGGCAATACGGACAAGATCATCCAGGATGCGACCACGAGCAGCGTGGCCAACGATGTGAAGGTAGGCTACGAGTTCTATGCGGGGCGTCTCGAACTCCTATCCGATGTGAAGTTGAAGTACAAGCGTGAGCACTTCGACACCAAGCTCCACTTCCCCCATCTCGACAACGGTGCGATCCCGCTTCGTGGAGACATGGTCTTCTCGAACCTCGTGCTGGAGGTATCTCCCTGGATCACATACAGACTGAAGAAGTGGCGCATGAGCCTCATGCCTGAGATCATGATCTCAGACACTCGGATGACTGAGAAAGAGGTCGCCGATGGCAAGATGAGCAGGCGCAAAGTATGGTTCAACCCCCACGTGGGACTGTCCTATCAAGGCAGCTCGTTCGACTGGGATATGAGTGTACGTTATGGGGAGAATGACCGCTCTGCCCTCGACCACTACAGTCCTTATATCTTCCGAGGGGTAGGCTCCATCTCGACGGGTATCCGAGATTGGTGGCAAGATCAGAACCTCTCAGCATTCTCAAGGATGACGTACAAAGATATCTTCAACTTCTTCAGCGCAGTGTACACTGCATCGTTCAGAGACTTCTCGACCCCCATAAGTACGGAGACACACCTCAGAGACATCTACCTCATCCGTGGCTTTGTACCCATGGCGCACAAGGGGACCAACTTCTCCCAAAGTCTCGACCTACAAAAGATCTTCCAGCCCATCGGACTCACCACACACCTCTCCCTGAAGCATGGACTCTCCGCTCTCGACACACACCAGCAAGGACGTCTGTATCGATCTATTTCGCAGAGCATCAACCTATCACCGACCATCGAATGGCAGATCGCTTCGGGCTTCAGCATGAAGTATGCCGGAGATATAAGCCGATCGTTTTTCCGCCTCAAGGAAGAGAAGTCCTACCGTCCTCAGGACACTCAGGTGCACACCGTCTCGTTCTTCGCGAAGCCGGTCTCCGGTCTCCTCCTCAATGCCCGTGGCAAACTCTTCTACAACAAAAGTCCCCTTGTCAACGACGGAGAGGCACACAAGTTCTATGTCTTCGATGCGACGGCAGAGTGGACACTCCCTTGGGCGACACTCATCCTCTCGGCGAACAACATAGGAGGGTCTTCTCGTTATCACCTCGAACGCCAAAGCTCGCTCAATGCCTATTCGGCTCAATACTACCTCCGACCATCGGAAATTTTCCTTACCTTTAGGTGGAAATTCAATACTAAGAAGAACTAAATCACATGAGTACCAAGATCAAAGAGACCATCCCCTGCGGATGCTGTGGACACGAGATCCCACGCCCTTCCTTCTTCAAGAGAGGGTACACCATCACTTGCCCTCACTGCAAGACAAAGGGCTGGATGAGGAATAGAAGTCGTCGCACCGTCATCCTATCTATATGCACAACCCTCGTACCTGCCTTGGTGGGAGCGACTTTGGGTACCTTGTTGGACAACTTCTCTCCTCTGAAGTTCGGTGCCACCATGTTGATCTTGGGGTTACCATTCCTCCTCCTGCATCAATACTATTACGAAGCCGAATATATGTGGCCCAAAGATACTATTCGTAAACCCTCTTCAAAGAGCGAAGACAACTAAATCAACAACGAGCAATGAACCTTAAACCCAATCCCACCATCACCTGCGGATGCTGTGGACACAAGATCCCACGCCCATCTTTCGCCCGAAGAAATTGGGGCAATACCATCACCTGCCCTGTTTGTAAGAACATGGGGATCAAAGTGGATGTCACCCGCCGCACAACCATACTCTTACTCATCCATGCCTTTGTGTCGGCACTGCTCGCCAACCTCATTATGGAGCAAACCGGCTACCGAGGCTTCCTCCCCTTCTTTTTCATATACCTCATCGTCTCGCTCCCTACCCTTATCCTCCTCTTGTCCCTCTACGAGCCCGTCTACAAGTGGCCAAACGACATCGACAAGTCCTCCTTACCCCCAAGCCCTTAACCCCATCCGAAAACACTCTGACGATCCTCGACAAAAAGTCGTTAGACTCGATAAAGAAAGTCGTTAGACTCGATAAAGAAAGTCTAACGACTTTTTTATTGCTAAGAGCCGTTGTATTCTACACCCCATATATAATAAAGACTGTACCGGAATATCTGCTCTTCTTTTATGACCACTCCTGCTCACGGCATGGGGCATCGAGGTCTGCCATGTTGAGGCCATGCCTTCACAAGGGTAGTGTCCATCGAGCTCCACACCCCGGGAGATGAGAGTTCTTCTCCTTCTTTTTGATCTCGTCGGTAGCCTTAGAAAGCCGTTATATGTAGTACGAAAAGGACGATTTATGGGAGTAAAAATCGCCAAAATATGGAAAAATTTGGAAAAGCCATACCCCTTTCGCTTAATAAAACTCAAAAAAGAGACTGGGATATTGCAACTTACATTTTAACCCATATCTTTGCATTACATACAACCAATTAAATTTGAAATCTATGGCAAGAAAGATTTTATTGACATTGATGCTCGTTGCATCTATATTCATGGTAGCGAAGGCAGAAGACAGACCTATCCAATTCGAACAACTTCCACAGCCTGCAAAGGACTTCGTGCGCAAGCATTTCAACGAAGCTGATGTAGTGCTCGTGACGATGGACAAGGAGGTGTTCTCGACAACTTATGATGTGAAATTACAGAATGGTATCTCCATCGACTTTGACAAGTCCGGACGATGGAAAGAAGTCGATGGCAACCACTTGGCACTCCCTGTTGCTATCATCCCTGAAAAGATTGCAACTTTCGTCAGCTCTAAGCATACAAGTGCAACGATCGTCAAGATCGCTCGCAACAAACGATTCTATGAGGTGGAGCTCAACAATGACCTCGACCTCATCTTCGACCTCAAGACTATGGCTTTCAAGAGGTACGACAAGTAATTGATATCTAACAAAAAAAACTTTTACCAATTATGAAAATGAAAATGATCCTGATCGGCTTGATCCTTGTCATGGCCACGATCTTTGGCTGTAAAGACACGGATGATCAAGTGATCCAGCCGTCGAAGCTACCTGCTGCGGCGCAGTCATTCATTGAGACCAACTTCCCCGGTGCACAGTTCGTACTTGTCACCGTGGACAAGGATTTTGCAGAGACTACTTACGATGTGGTCTTGAACAATGGAGTGAAGTTGGAGTTTGATGCCAAAGGAGAATGGAAAGAAGTGGAAGCTCGCCCTTCTGAAGTGCCTGCAAACATCATACCCAATCAGATCAGAACTTATGTCACAGAACACTACCCTGAGACAAAGATCGTCAAGATCAACCGCGACCCGAATGACTATGAGGTCGACCTCTCTAATGGTGTCGAACTAAAGTTCAACTCGAAGACGTTCGCAATCATCGATATAGACACAAAAAGTCAGGCTTATGTCGCAGAGACTGAAGCGAATGTCAACAGTCTTCCCGGTGCGGCAAAGGCATTCATCGCTCAGCACTTCGAGGGTCGTACCATCGTGTCGGTAAGAGTGGATCGTGATGACCGCAGGATATCTTATGATGTCATATTGTCGGACGGTGCTAAGTTGGAATTTGATCAAGCAGGCGAATGGAAAGAAGTCAACACTCGCACCTATGCCGTGCCTGCTGCCATCATACCGGTGCAGATCCATGACTTTGTGACAGCGCGCTATCCGTCTGTGTTTATCATCAAGATCGACCGTGACAGAACAGACTACGAGATCGACCTCTCAAACGGTGTGAAGGTGAAGTTTGACTTGAACTTCAACGTCATCAAGATCGAAAATGATCGCAATGGCAACAATGGCAACAACGACAACAATCATCCCGGTGCAGGTCAGCTTCCGGCTAATGCACAAGCGTTCATCGCTCAGCATTTCGGACACTTGAGCATCGTGAATGTAAAGGTGGATCGTGATGACCGCAGGATATCTTATGATGTCATATTGTCGGACGGTACCAAGTTGGAATTTGACCAAGCAGGCGAATGGAAAGAAGTCAACACTCGCACCTATGCCGTGCCTGCTGCCATCATACCGGTGCAGATCCACAACTTCGTGACAGCACGCTATCCCGGGGCTTACATCTTCCAGATCGACCGTGACAGCAGAGACTATGAGATCGACCTCTCGAACGGTGTTGAGATCAAGTTTGACCTTTACTTCAATGTCATCAAGATCGAAAATGATCGCAATGGTAACAATGACAACAACCAGCCCGGTGCAGGTCAGCTTCCGGCTAATGCACAAGCGTTCATCGCTCAGCATTTCGGCCACTTGAGCATCGTGAATGTAAAGGTGGATCGTGATGACCGCAGGATATCTTATGATGTCGTATTGTCGGACGGCACCAAGTTGGAATTTGACCAAGCAGGCGAATGGAAAGAAGTCAACACTCGCACTTATGCCGTGCCTGCTGCCATCATACCTGCTCCTATCCGCCAACAAGTCTCTGATAGATACCCATACGCTATGATCATCAAGATAGATCGTGACAGCAGAGACTACGAAGTGAAGTTGTCCAACGGTGTCGAACTGAAGTTTGACCGCTACAACTATCGTCTCATCAAGATCGAAAATGACAACAACAGAGACGACGATCAAGTGGTCGGTTACAGAGATCTTCCCGCTGCAGCCAAGTCATTCATCGCTGAGCACTTTGCGAACGTGAAGGTCGTGAAGGTGGAAAAGGATCGTGACGATGGCAAGATCACTTATGAAGTTCGCCTTTCTGACGGCGCTGAGTTGGAATTCAGACAAAATGGAGATTGGAAAGAGGTCAACACACGTACCTATCCCGTACCTACTGCGATTGTCCCTACACAAATCACTCAGCAGATCGCCAACAGATTTCCAGGAGCAAAGATCTTGAAGATCTCTCGCAGTCACAAGAAGTATGAAGTGAAGCTATCCAACGGACTTGAGGTGAGCTTCAATCCAAGGACTTTCGTCATCACTGAGATCGACGACTGATCTCGCTCCCTCATCATGGACAAAGCCTCAAGTCTCGATTAAATCTCGGGACAGGCTCCTGTGAGTAATATACATCATCGTCCCCTGCAGCCATGGGTTGCAGGGGACGATGTCTTTTTTTGTGATCAGCGACAGCCCCTCACCCTCCTCTCGAGCAAGCGACGCATCATTTTGCTGTCAGAATTGCTTTTTATCCACATCCGGACAAAACATTTAGGCTTCGTTATTAGTTCTATCCACGTAGGAGACAGTGTCATAGAGCGACGTTTCCGAAAGGCTTCGGCCCATCAGTACCGAGAATGCCATCATAATGAATAATCGCAAACAGAAAAAAGATATATGAAACCGATAAAGAATGACCTCATCCTCCGAGCCCTCCGTGGCGAAAACACTTCTCGCACACCGGTATGGCTCATGAGGCAAGCGGGGCGTTATCTGCCCGAATACCGCAGTGTGAGAGCCAAGGCGGGGAGCTTCATGGATCTCTGCCGCACACCTGAATTGGCCTGCGAAGTGACCCTCCAACCCCTTCGTCGTTACGATCTCGATGCGGCGATCATCTTCTCCGACATCCTCACTGTTCCGGATGCCATGGGATTGGGATTGTCGTTTTTGGAGAACGAAGGCCCCGTCTTCGAACGCCCACTGAGAACAGAGTCGGACATCCTCAGTCTGTGCAAGCCGGACGTGATGAAGGACTTGAAGTATGTCTTCGATGCCATCACACTAACCAAGAAGGAGCTCGACGGCAGTGTCCCCCTCATCGGATTTTGTGGCAGTGCCTTCACCTTGGCTTGCTATATGATCGAAGGCAGGGGCAGTAAGGGTTTCCCCAGAGTCAAAGAGCTCCTCTACTCTCGCCCCGAGCTCATGCACACCCTCCTCGATAAGATCACCGATGCCCTCATCGACTACCTCAACGCTCAGATCGACGCAGGCGTGGACATCATACAGATCTTCGACACTTGGGGGGGTATCCTCTCGACTGGAGCATTCAGCGAGTTCAGTCTCACCTACACCGAACGCCTCATCCAAGGGCTTCGTCTCTACCGTGAGGACGACACTCGCATCCCTGTCATCTGTTTCACCAAGGATGCTCCATTGGCGTGGTACAAGATGTACGAAAACATCGGTGCGGACTGTGTCGGTATCGACTGGCGTCATGACATGGATGTCGTTGCGGCAGTCGTACGTAACATCGCTCTTCAGGGCAACCTCGACCCAATGGTCCTCAAGGGCTCGGACGAGTATATCGTACAACGCGTCAAGCAAATCATCGACATGGCCGGTCTGCGCACACCACATATCTTCAATCTCGGTCACGGTATGCACAAGGACATCGATCCGGACAAGGTGGAGCTACTTGTAGACACAGTGCACAGCTACTCAGAAGAACGGAAGAGTCTTATCCACTGTTGATAAGATTATAAAAAATCACTACCTTTGAGTAAATAAAGTCTAAACAGAAATATAACTAACACAAACCAAATATTAGGAACTATGATTGAAAAGAACTTACTCAAGAAGATCAACGAACAAATCAAACTCGAACTCGACTCTGCACACATATACCTCGCAATGTCGATCCACTTCGATGCAGCAGGATGGGCTGGTTTTGCACGTTGGATGTACATCCAGTGCCAAGAAGAGCGTGAGCACGCCAAGCAACTCATCGACTATGTCATCACTCGTGGCGAAAAGCCTGAGATCGGTGCAGTCGCTGATCCTAAGGTGAAGCTCGAAGGTGTCACTCCGGTCTTCGAAATGGCTTACGAACACGAGTGTAAAGTGTCTAAGTCGATCAACGAAATCGTTGCTCTTGCCATCGAAAAGAAAGACTTCGCTACCGAAAACTTCTTCCGTACATTCGTCAACGAGCAAGTAGAAGAGGAAGCCACAGTAGCAGGTATCGTAGATAAGCTCAAACTTGCATCAAGCGAGGCTTCATTCCTCATCATGGATGCAAGACTTGGCGAACGCAAGTAATAGCATCGGCTTGCTCTCGTAGCAGGCTCGCGCAAAACAAGGGCTGTGTCCGAGGTCTTACAGACCACCGACACAGCCCTTGCTGTTTGTTGTATTTCACCTTCTCTTGAGAGAGGGAGTATCACGAGGGGTTCGAGCCGTCATGTACCGGGGAAAGAAAAGAAGCTTTAGGACTTGGCTTTGTCAGCCCCCTTAGAAGTGTCATTCTGCCTAAAGTTGATAGGAATGGTGAATCGGCACCTCACGGGCTTACCGTTCATCTTCCCAGGCTTGAACTTCAGCGTTTTGACTACACGGACAGACTCTGCATCAAGGAGAGGATGTACACCCCTCATGACTTTGACATTTGAAAGAGAGCCGTCCTTCTCGACGACAAAGCTCACCATGACACGACCTTGGATATTTTTCTTCGATGCCTCTTCAGGATAGACAACCTCTTTCGCAAGGTGTTTCATCATTGCTTCTTCACCACCATCATACTCAGGCATTTCTTCGAGGTAATCGTAGACCCCGTCATCTCCTTTGGTATTCTTTCTATCAATGTCAAAGTTAAAGTACAGACTCTCCGGAGTACTATTCTTAGGCTTGAAGTCCTGCTTTTTAATGAAGTTAAGGATCTCTCTTTTAGCCCTTTCATCGCTCATGTTGATCTCTATGTCCTGAGCTTTACCGTTGACGATCTTAAACTTGCCCCATACCTTATCGTCGTTCGGACGTAGGATCCTTTTCACGAAGGTGTCGAGGATCTTCGAAAACTCTTCCACGCTACGAGACTTGGATGCGCCTATTTCCTCCACAATTGCGGGCTTTGAGGCCTCTTTGTCACTTGGTATGGCAAATCGAATAGGCAGTGTAAATCGGCATCTGACAGCCCTACCCTTCATCCTTCCGGGGATAAATTTAAGAAGGCTGACGACACGGACAGCCTCTGCATCGAGAAGCGGATGTACCTTTCTCACCGCTTGAGGTTCGACGACATTGCCCTGCTCATCGACAATAAACCCTACCATAACACGACCTTGGATATTCTTTTCGGCAGCCTCTTTAGGATACTTGATGAGCATTGCCAAGTCTTTCATGAGCTGTTTATCACCATTCTTGTAGACTGGCATTTCTTCCAAGAAGTCGTAGGTAGTGTCTTCGGTCTTGACGGGAGGTTCTTGTGGGACAAAGCCCTCTTGGACTTCTGTGACAGGAGATACTTGTGGCACGAAGTCCTCTTGAATATCTGTGACAGGTGCAGGTACTGCCATCACGTTGGATCCGACGAACAGACCGGCAGATACAAGGACGAGCGCAGACACCATGCGTAGAGACTGGAGGGGTCGATTGGGTGTTGTGTTGTTGTTCATCATTTTAATTCTCTTTTTTAGGTTATAAACTGAGAAAGAGAGACTGAGGGATTCGGCCGGTATCTTCAGAGAACTCTCTAATAATTGTCTTTGGTAGGCCTTGCGATCGATGCCGGTATCGAGGACATGGCTGTCCGCAAGGTATTCGAGGGTGTTATAGTGGGCATTGGTGAGCATCCATGCAAAGGGATTCCACCAGTGTGCGATGAGACAAAGCTGATCCACGATGAGATCATAGTGATGCCCTTGTGTGCAGTGCGCCTCCTCATGGCTGAGGATGAGGTCTCGACAACGAGCATCCTCATAGATCTGTCGAGGGAGGACGATCTTCCCCATGAAGGAGAAGGGGTTCGCAGCCTTGTCGGTGAGGTAGATCCTGCGCCCCGATGGTGCGAAAGTCTCTTCCGACGCTCGGATGATCATAACTATCCGTACCAATCCATAGATCAGTCGGCCGATCATCACCGCCATACCGACAACCCAAAGGGCAAGGAGGATGTCACTCATCGATAGGTGGCTGAGCAACCCTCCGGCCTCGCTCACCTCCTCGACAGCCACCATCGAAAGGTCGGTGTCGATGAAGACCTCCGCTTCTGCCCCTGCCACAGCGGGGGCGATCAACTTGTGAGGGTAGAGCATCGAAGCCCATGGAGTGATGAATGCTGCCACGAGTGCCGAGAGGTAAAAAAGCCTCTGGTGTGGCAACGCCAAGCGACGGCGCAGATAGAGTCTGTCCGCCATACTGAATATAAATAGTCCCAGTCCTGAGAGCAGGAGATAGGTCATAAGGGTCAATGTCATGGTCGTAAGGTATTTTACGGTGTAAGTATTCGATCCGTCTATCTCAAAAGAGGAGAGGGGGTTACTCCTGAGTGTTGCCCTCTTCGATCATCTTGAGTATCTCCTGAAGATCCTCGGCAGAGACCTTACCCTCGGAGGCAAAGTGCTGGATCAAGCCCTTGTAACTCCCGGTGAAGAAGTTGGAGACGAGATACCCCACCGTCTTGGAGCAGTAGTCGTCCTCAGAGACGGTAGCTGCATAGACGAAGCCTCGTTTCTTTCCCACACGCTTGACATAGCCTTTGCGCTCCAACTTCTGCGCAATGGATGCCACCGTGGTATAAGGGGTGGAGGAGTGCTCCATCTTATCGAGGATATCACTGATCTCACCACGTTCGACAGCCCATAGTGCTCGGACAAAATCTTCTTCCAAAGCCGAAAGGCCATTGAGGAAACTCTTTTTGTTTTCAGTCTTATTCATAACGCGTTAAGTTTAGTTCTACGATGCTTTCGTAGCAAATGTACGAAAAAATCGTAACAAACAACAGTTTTATCCCCAAAATTTGAAGTGATGGCAAAATTTTCTCTTCCTTCACCCTGTTGAACAACGAGAGATGGTTCTTCTTCAGGCTGTTTGCGCCCCAGAGAGCAAGAGATAAAATTTTCTGTCGGACGACAGAATTCTTTCTGACGCCCGACAGAATGTATTCCGGCAGGGGACAGAAAGCATTCTGTCCCCTGCTCCGATACTTTGGTTGCTCCTTATTACGTCCTTCCGGTTTGCTCCGTGAGCTTTGCCTCCGTAAACGCCGGTTTGATCTAAGGAAGCTACAGTCAATGGACGCAGACAGATAGTGCTTTTTATGGAAACTTATAGCATATCTCTGATGTCGAACTCTCGAAAAAAGGTTGTCTAACTTGATGACGAAGGTTGTCTAAAACGGTGCGACGAGTTAGACAACCTTTTTTCGAGGATCAGACATCTTTGCTTTGAGAGGATAAGTCTGTGTGGAAGAGATGCCATAAAAGAGAAGGGACTGCCGTGATCTCAGTCACGACAGCCCCCGACCATCATAATCTATCTAAAACCAATCAACTGCGGGTATAAGTGACCTCTCCACTTTGGAAGTAGTCTGCAGTGACTTCGACTTTCTCGGCTCCGCCATCAGAGTTGGTCTTGAACCTCACTTCTTTTGTCCCATGAGATGTCACTCTGACGATGTGATACATCGTGCCTCCTCCGGTGATCACCTCTACTCCCTCGTCCACAGGATAGAGGGTGCCGGCCTTGATCTTCACATAGAGTGGGAAGAGATCTGCGGGGAAGTCTGCAGGGATGTTGAAGTACAACCTTGCTTCGCGCTGTAGTCCTTGGGGGACAGCGTTGTTGTTATTGATCTTCACTTGTCCGAAGCTGAAGGGCTGCCTTAGCACCACTCTGATCGCTCTGGCAAGGAAGTCCCCCTTGGAGACAATGATCCGAGCTTCGCGTGGTTGTGACGGAAGGACATTGACTGCGGTGGCAGTGAGCGCACCCGTAGCAGGGACGAAGTTGAGTGATGATGCATCGATGATCTCCTTGCCTGCCTCCTGCTCCACACGGTAAGTCACACCGGTGTTGTCGAAGTTGTTGTCATCCAGCCTTGGGTAATACTTGACCCACGTGCTGAGAGACTCCGAAGCCTTGGTGAGGACGATCAGTGTGCGTTCGACTTCGAGTTTGCTCACGCCGTCACTGATGATGGGAAACTTCTCGACGGTAGGGTCGAGTGCCGTATTGTTGTGAGAGGCGACATCAAGTGCAGCGGCGAAGTTGGGTGAACCCGCCTTGTGGACACTGCGTATCTTCACGACATAGTGGTAGTTGCGCTCGATGTCGTATCGGGTCCTGTCGGCATCGATGAGGTCTATCTTATAGTACGAAGGCTGACCGGCGTACTTACCCTTGACGATGACGGTGGTGATCTTCGATGCGGTCTTGTTTTTGCGCTCGAAGAGGTACTTCTCGTTCATGTCCAACATCCCCTCTTGTGCCGACACAAGGACAGGATTGATAGGATCGTTGATCGCCCCTTCGGTAAAGGTCAACGTGCCTGTATCGTATGGAGCGACGGTACCTCGTGCGAGGGTGTTGTGAAGCACGAAGGCTTCGAGCTCGAAGTTACTTGCTTCATTGATGACGGTCACCTTGGCTTGATTGCGCAGCAAGGGGATGTTGTCGGACAAAGAGTTGACATCTATACCATCAGGCAACTCCTTGCGTGCCCAGAAGACACACCTATCTGTCGTCATCAATGCCATGACCATGGCCTCGTGAGCTCCCACAATCTCGGTGTCGGGAGTCGCAGACCAGTCACAGTTGGCTACGAAATGGATGGTCCGGATGTCATCAGACTTGGGCAGGATCACGGAGAAGCGATAGCCTGAGCCCGAAGCTCCGAGGAGCGTGGCCTGACGACGAGCGATGAGGATGCCGTTCTGATTGAAGACGAGCAACGACAGATTATCGACACCTCCATTGTCCCTGAGCTCGACCGTCCTGAAGTCCGGTATGATTGCACCAAACTCAACAAGGACTTCGTCCGTGCCTACCGAGACTTGTGAGTCGGGGACATCGATCACAGATCGGGTACAGCTTGCCAGAAGCAGGGTCAAGCCTCCTATGAGTGTATATATTATCTTTTTCATAAGTATACTCCTTCTCGAATTGTGGTGTTATTTAATATCTCGTATACAACGGACGTGAGCGAAAGTGCTACTGGAACCGGAAGTATTGTTGTTGACAAATTCGTATGCATTATTACCCGAATAAGCATCCCAATACCAACGCCCGGTCATGAGCAATCCCTGGAGATTGGCCGGTAAGCTCTGGAGCTGTTCGATGTACTTCAGCTCGGCTTCAGTGGGCAGTCTCCATCCTCTCTTTTCGACGCCGGCTTCACTGCGTTCCCAATAGCGATTACAATGCCTCTTGGCATCTATGTACCCTTGTGCCACCGTCGCACCAAACTGTGATGCCATCTCAAACTTAGGTGACACCATCTTGGCGACATTGGCATCATTGAGGGTATTGCCCTCTCCATCGACAGGAGGATAACCCAAGATGAGCTCTTCGCCTGTAACAGGATACTTCGCACCCGATGCTGAGGTCGTCACGATGTAAGTATAAGCATTGCGAAGTCCATTGCCCGAATTGACCATATCCTGATAACTACCAAACTGTGACGAACGGACACTCTTCTCATTGGTGAAGTAGATCCCCGGTGTCTGACGTACCTTGATGGTCTCTGTCAGTGGACCGTTGGTCACCTTGAACTCGATATCCTTCGGTACGAGGTTGGTAGGTATCTTGCTGGTGATCGTGATCTCACCGGCTGTCACTCCCGAAGCAACAATGATGTTCGGGATCTGATCTCCCACGACATTCACCGTCGTCGGTGTGCTCGCATTGGCCGCTATGAAGGTATAGGTAGCCTTGAGGGAGCCGGGGACGAGCGTCACGTTGGGGATAGACGAGTTGAACTTGAGTTTGTAGCCTTCGATATTAGGCATGGCGACATCTGTCTCGGAGACCACGAGGTAGTCGGATGCCTTCACTTCGGCCAATACTTCTCTCGTACTCCAGTCCCTGATGACATACGTACCGGAGAGTGTGACGGGCTCTTCTTGAAGAGCTCCGAGGATATTCACCGTGACGGAGATGTCATAGAGGACATTCCTCTTGAGACAAGAGTTGTAGACAGCTTGCTCGCCGGTGAGATTGGTAGGTGCAATGGGGAGGATGTACCTGTAAACGTGACTCTTCCCATTGATATTATTGGTAAGCGGCAGAAGTAGCTCGACATACGCCCTGCTTGAGATGTCTCCGCTCCAATCCTGTGCGTAAGCGTAGAACGGTGCGGGACCGGTCTCTTCGCGACCTACTCTCGTCAAAGTGCGTGCCTCGGTCTCATCAAATACCGTGGGAACATACACTCCTCCATCCAAGAGTGCCGATGCGAGCGTGAAGTGCTTGAGCTGTACCGTACCTGTCTGAGGGGTATAGGTGTGATTGGGGACATTGACCTCTTTGATACGTACTCTGATCTTCGATGCAGCCCTCTTGAGATGGACCAGACCGAGATCGGCATCTCTCTTGGTGATGACCTTGGACACCATGCCATCCATCACAAACGCATCCTGGGCTGAGAGTCCACCTTCGGTCTTGAAGCCCATGGAGCGGATGACGAGATCCTTCAGTGCTTGAAGGTTGTTCCCCCCCTCGGCAATCGTACCGAAGTCGATACCGCTGTTGGCGATGACATAGACATCATAGGCTCTCGTATTGTTGTGGAAGAGGATCTCCTTATCGGCCTTTATGGGCACGGTGACACTGTTGCCGGAGAGCGTCATGTCAGCCGGCTTGATGTGCCATCGGAGGATACCTGCATCGTAGATGAAGATGTCGAGCTTGTCGATCTTGTTCTCATTGAGCGTATCATCTCCGGCCTCGGCACGTACGGTGGATACCTCATCAGAGATCACACTCAATACAAGGGAATTCTCGACAGGCTGCTCCACACCATCCTCTCGCTTACACGACGACACAGACAGGAGCATCAACGATGCCACGGCGCAGGCTATTGTGGTATATAATAACTTTTTCATAAGAGAATCTCCTTATCTTTTTATGGTGTGCTGACCATAGGTTGCTTAATAACGATTCGATTACCGATGCCGATGGCTGTGTTGTTTTTGAGAAGTGGGATCTCAGCATCGTCAACGGTGATGAATATCTCGGTGGTGTGCGCTTGATCCGACTGTGGTTGGCGAGGTCTGATCTTGATGGTGTACTCCTGCCCCACGCCTCCGGAGACCACAGCCCCTCCGGTGGTGAGAGCCTCGAAGTGGATGGGGTTGGTGAGTTGCACCCTCCAAAGAGCTTCGACGGGGTTCATGAGCTTGAACTTGAACTCGACTTCATCCCCGGGCGTAGCGACCTCAAAGGTCTTCTGCTCAAATGTCGGATGTGGAGTGATCGAATACACTCGCTTGAAAAGCAAGTCATTGCCGACGACCTCCCAGGGGCGCACCTCGGTACGCAGGGTGATGCCATCGGACTCTCCAAGGTTCTTGATATCTGCAATGAGGTTATAGCAGTAGTTTCTCTTGATCGAATAGCGATGATCGGCACCTTCCGAATTTTCGTCATTGATGTAGGCACGGTACTTCGTATTGACATCGTTGTACTTGGCGTGGATGACGAGGCTGGTCGCTCTCGATGTCGTATCGGAGACGGAGCCAAGGTTTTCGAAAAGATATACAGCATCGTCCGAGCTCCATACTTGAAAACCCTCAGCGGTGACCTCCTGAGGAGCACTGTAATCGTTGCGCTTGTTCCAGAAGTTGTGAGGTGCAGGTGAAGCCCCCTCGATGAGAGGAGTGGACTTCATCCCTCTGTGGAGTTCGACCCCCAAGAGAGAAAGAGAGGCAGGACCTGTACTCGCATTTCGGATCTTGAGTGTGATCTTCGCCACGACCCTCTTGAGACTGATGGAGACCATCGCTCCGGTCGAAGAGTTTATGTTGACCGTCCCATTGCCCACCATCGTCAGAGGCTTGGGCAGGAAGGAGTCTGTTTCTAACTTAATGGCATCCAAATCGCTCGGTGTCTTGACCTCGTTCAACCTGTCAGACACAGCTGCCGGCTCATTGGCGACGACAAAGATGCTCTTCTCTCCTGTGACACATTTGACTCGGAAGGGGTTCACAAATGCGAGCTCGCCGGCATTGAAGACCTGCATCGCTTCGATATGGCTTCCGGAGAAGACATATACCCTCACCTTGCTTATGACATCATCTCCCACAAACAGATCGCCACCTCGGATCCGAGTGTCTCCAAGCACGAGAGAAATAGTAGCCTCCTCCCCTGCCGGATCGGAAGGTGTCTCCTTACAACCTGCAAGAAGCAAAATGCCGATCAGTAGGAAAAGCATATAAGCCTTTTCTTTCATTACTTTCATTTCTCTTACGTTTTTAGTATTCAACATCCTGATGCACTACTCCCCAAGGTGTCACGACCACTTTGACGGCGACCTGAGCATCCACATCGATGATGATGTTGAGCAGTCGTCCGAGCTGTGGCACCAGCGGAGTGCCGTCTGTCCCATGAGTAAATGTTTTTTTGAGCTTACCGTCCCAGTACAAGTCGAGGGCATAGCTCTTGCCTCCGGCATCGGGGAAGGTATTGAAGATCGGTGTGACCCACTGCCCCTCAGCGTCGAAGCTGAACGAGGGCTTGTAAGAGACCATACCGCCTGTGAGTGTACCATCGGCATCGTAAGTGTCCGGAGATTCTCTCAGGACAAACTTCACTGATGGTACCACTGCGGGTGACAATTTCCGTGCGACGATACGCACCGAAGCCACCTTATGTCTGATGATGACCGTATGCGACTGTCCTTGCTCGATCCCGCCGAACTCCACGGGGATATCCAGCGAACCCGAGAAGAGCTCTGAAGGAGACTCGGCTATGCCGTCGGCACTCTTGAGCTTGACATACAGATCCTGTTTCTGCTTCACTGACTTTATCGACGCGAAGTCGACAGATGCGTCCAAGTTGCCCCACGCTGTACAGCCAAGGGTCTTGGGACCCGGATAAGGGACGGAGATCTGTACGGGAGTTTTCTGCTTTACCTGTTCGGCAGAAAGTTCGAAGGCCTCCATGACCGTTCCTTTTTCGTCAAACACAAACATGACGACTCCTTTTACAGCTCCTGATGCCGTAATGTCATTTTCATCAGCATCAACAGCCTTGACAGACAGCTGGAAAGGTCGAGGACAGACCGACAGATCCTCCTTGATACAACATGCTGAAAACAGGGTTAAAGTCAGCATAAATAGGAACCAGCGTTCTACTCGATATGTGTTTGTACGATTCATATTTTTGCCTTTTAAGAGTTTGGTAGAAAGGTCAGGGAGCAGGCAGGCTACACCGCCTGCTCCCTGCCTGATAAGAGTTTTTCTAAAGGTTTTTCAGGGTATTGATACAGAACTTTCTTTAGAGTATTATTTAGAGTTTTTTTGTGTATATGTCATACCCTCCCCTCGGAGGCAGGGATCAATATTCTATGTTCTGATTGACAGTCAACCAAGGAGTCACGGCTACCTTGACATCGAGTGTGGCAGCATCAGCAGGTGGTGTTGTTGGATCTGATGTACCCGGACGCTTGATGACTACAGAGATGCGATAGTCGGTATTGCGCTTGAGATTTCCTGTCCCTGTATCGTCACCGTTATATGCATAGCCGGACCTTTCTGCGTTGACAAGGATAGAGTAGTGAGTATATCCGTTATCATCGGCAAATGGCGCGCCCTTGACAAGCTGGCCGGAGTCATCCTTGAGTTTACCTCTGATGACCAACACAACGGGTTTGCCGATAGATTCGAAAGAATGGTAGTAGATGAAATTATTAGGGGTGATAGAAGAGAGGTCTGAGACTTCATCCCTCAAGACTTCCTTGACCACTTGTGAAGGCACCCAAAGGTCTCCAGTCCAAGAGTCCTGCTTCATACCCGCATAACGTCCCATTTCAACGAGCTCCAAAGAAGGACCGAAAAGGCGTGAACTATTTGGCACGTTGAAGACAAACACTTCGGAAGGCTCAAATGTCCATCCCGCAAATGCACCCTCGAATGATGTGCTGGCCCCCACGAGAGAGATACGCGCAGGCACCTTGACGAGCTGGAGCGGAGCTGATGAGATCGAGCCTTCTCCTGCACCGAAACCGTAAGTGTTCTTACCTGCCTTGATCGTGATTGTCTGGGGTTCGGCAGTCATCGCTACTCCGACCTGATCGTCTCCTGAAGGTTCGACCATGACGACCTTGTCTCGGAGTGCTATTTCCTGTAATTCTGTAAGCGAGTTGATCTTACCCAAGTTTGCATTGGCGACTACCACAAGCTTTCGCTCACCTGTGGTGACATTGATGTCCACTGCCTCACTTGTGTTCTCGACCTTCTTGTAGCCTTCAAGGAGATCACCGGCATAGACATACACTTCGAGAGACTTTACGTCTCCATCAGCAGGAGATGCACCCAAGGCACGCAATTGAGAGCCTGCATCTACCTTGATAGAGAGGGTTGCTTGTGTACCCTCGTTAGGGATGACATTGCTGTCTTCCTTCTTGTTACAAGCCATCATACCTAAGGTAAGGGCTGCAATCGCAAATAACTTAATAGCTTTCATAACTTTAATGATTTAGGTGAATAAATAAAAATGATTAGGTTAATTTCGTTCTTCCCTCAGACAAGCGATATCCGGGTTGAGGCTGTCTGAGACCAAGAGTTTTTTCGTGTGTTTGTTTTACAATAAGAATACATAAGAGAGCGAGAGCCCTGTCAGACCGAGATAGTGGTGCTTGCCCTGCTCCAAGAGCTTACCGCACTTGACGCACCTGTACTTCTCGTAGTCGAAGAGGATGTAGCCTGCCCCGAGTCCGATCTCGATACCACTGCGCTTGCTCAGCCTCCAGAGGTAGCTGTAACCTACACCCACGCCGTATCCCATGCCTTCATAACGATGATCCTTGAGCCCTTTGTACAGCCCGAAAGGTAGGGAGATACCTCCCACATTGTACTGACCGACCATACCTTGCAGGGCAAAGGAGTGTCCTCTGAAAGGCTCTTGTAGCCAGTATCTCACTTCGGGTCTCACCATCCAGTGCTTGAGACGCTGATCTTCCTTGCTCCAAAACCAATTGTAGCCTCCCTTGAGACCGACGGTGTATTTAGCACCTACAGCCATATCGACCTCAAGGTTGGGAGAAGCCCCCACAGCCCAGTTGACTGCGTTTGTCTTGAGTCCCCAAGACTGCGCAAGTCCTTTTCCTGAGTAGATCGACGAAAGAAGAAAGAACAGACAGAGTGTTGTTAGATACTTCGTTTTCATGTCTATTTGTGTTTAGAGTTTTTACCCTCCTCATACGGTAGAGGGGGATAGTATTTTTTTGGTTAATAGTTTTTTTCGCTGTGTCCTCACCTAATTATATATGTGTAGTGAGAGCACCGGTCTTTCATATAAAATATCACTGTAAGGTAATCCTCCTCGGAGGATGTCTCCCAAACCCTTTCGGGAGTCTTCGGTCTTCTCCGATGAGTCATCAGATCTTCCGAATTGAGTTTTTTCAGGTTTTCCACGTTTCACAGTATCCCTCCCCGTGAGGTCTATCGTTATACGTTTATTTCGCTTTTTCTACTGCAAACATAAAAAAGACCCAATGCCGGAACGCCCCATATAAGAAAAACATTGTTTCATATCCGAAAATCAATCTGATCTTTTACTAAAAACAAGGACTTTTAGGCTCTACCCCCGGGGTCTTCAAGCCCGAAGAGCGTGTCCACACCTTTATATTAACCTAAAAAACAAAGATTTACGTTTTTGAACAATGCTTTTCAGGTCAAAAGAATTATCCCCTTTTTTCTTTTGATTTTATGCGATATTTTGTGGGCGAAGAGCCATAACGTTCGCGAAAAAGTCGTCCGAATGTGGTGCGAGAATTAAATCCCGACATACTCTTGACCTCATCGATACTGAGTTCCGGCCTGCTTGCAAGCAAGTGAGCCGAGTGAGACAAACGCACTTCGTTGATAAATTCACCAATCGTCATCCCATCGGCATACCTACGGACAGCCTTGGCGAGATAGACATGATTGGTACCGAGGCGTTCGGCAAGGAGATCACGGTTGAGCTGGGAGTTTTTGAAGAGTTCGTCCTCTTCCATCAGTTCACAAAGTCTCTTGTAGAGGAGTGCCTCCGGATCAGGAGTCTCCTCTGGAGCCTGCTGTACAGACGGAGTCTCGATCTTCTCCGCTCCCGGTCGTTGCTGTATCAGGTTGTTCAGAGGCCAGCGATGCCCGAGGCGGTAGATCAGTACCACCCCGACGAACAGCAACAATAATATAAGGACACCTATCCCCAGAAAAAAATAAACGATCTCATCTCCACCCCCTGTGGCCGGCAAGACCTCACGTCCCTCTGCCACAGCGTGAAACTGTCGGGGCGTCTCGGAGATGAGAATGTGTGGATCAGAAAAAAAGAAAGCCTCTCCAGGCATTGTCATTTGTTCTTTCATAGTATGATGTGTTCTAAAAGAGTTTTTCTCTGACGGCAGATTTCCATTCATCGGCTCTGTCGTGAAGTTAGGATTGTCGCCATCAAACATTGTTTCATAAGCGCAAAAACTTGCTCCATATATGCAATTTCTTAGTCTGAACATCCGTAACTACTTGACAACACAGCTTTAACGTCTTTTAAGCTCATTTCTGCATACTTGGTACACCACATCGAGAGGGTGAGGCGGAGTATTCGTGCTTATGTACAAGTCCCTGGAACAAAATGTCACACGTGGCACCACGGGAAGTATTCCGTCCCGAGAGGGGACTCTTTGTCTATATCCTGCAAATGACACCTCTACTTTCGGAAGGGATACATACAGATGAAGCCCCGCCGTCATCCCCTCGTCAAATGAGGTGGTGAGCAGCGGGGCTTCTGACACATGTCGGAAAGCCTACATATCGGCGGAGGTTGGCTTTTGAGATTTCTTTTCTTTGGAGACGTGCCTATATTCGGAGGGAGACATCCCATAATGCTCTCGGAAGAGTCGGCTGAAGGTCGTTCGAGAGTTGAAGCCCGACATATACTCGACCTCTCCGATGTTGAGATCAAGCTCGTGTGTCAGGAGGTATGCGGCATGACGGAGGCGGTAGCCGTTGATAAATTCACCGACAGTGATGTCTCCTGCATACTTGCGGATGGCTTCAGCGAGATAGACGTGATTAGACCCGAGATGCTCTGCGAGTATCTCTCGATTGAGGTGAGGCTCGGTGAAGAGCTTCTGATCGTCCATGAGGGTACAGAGCTGTCGATACAATCGCTCTTTTCCGTCAAGTTCTTCTTCGGGGATGAGATTGACGGAGGTGTCGAGCTCTTCTTTTACCTTCTGACTTTGCTGGATGGCATCATAGAGGACACGGTTCTTATGTCTCAGACGATGGGTATATCTTACGTAGAGGATGAGAGCCAGCAGGAGGAGCCCTCCGATAGCAAGGGAGAAGTAAAAGAGAGTCCTGGAGATCTCATTTTGGAGTTTGAGGGTGTCCACCTCGAAGAGGGTACGTAATTCGTCGAGCTGGCTCGCAAACTGAGCATTTCGAAGCTCCTCCCTGCGATGGAAGATGCTCTTGTACAGCTCCGCGGCCTCCTTGTACCGTTCCATCTCTGTGAGGATATCGGCCTGTTCGGTCTGAAGGGTGAGGAGACTTATCGGATCTTTGAGATCGAAGATGATCTCGACACTCTCTTCGTTGGCTCTCAGAGCTTGGGCAAACTCACCCTTTGCGGCATGGTAGCGGGAGCGCACCTGAAGGAGCTTGCACCGGACGATGACTTTGCGACCTTCGGCATAACTTTCGGCAAGCAACAGTAGCTCTTCAGCCTTGTCATAGTCGCCCGTACCTATCTCTCCGATGGCTGCAGCCAGTGCCCAGTAGAGATAACGCCCATTGAGGATAGGCAAGTCATCTTCGTCAAGCGTGTGTTCGCGGTATTTGTCAAGCGAAGCCTTCCAATCCGCAGCGATAGCCTTCAGCTTGTCGTACTGATGCATGGCATCGAGGGTCTCACAGAGGGCATTGTAGGCCGAGAGGAGCTCGGTGATACCATCCTCCTTGGACAAGGTCGAGACACTCTCGGTGAGGGAGGCTTCGGCCTCCTTGAAGCGTCCCATCGTCTGATAGATGCTCCCCATCGTATAGGCCGACACCCCAAGCCCATAGTTATTTTGGGTCTCACGGGCATTGACATAGATCTTCTCCGCCTCCTTGAGAGCGGTGTGCAACTTACCTTCATAGAGATAACGCTCGACAAGCAAGCACCATGCACTGTAATAGTACTCCCACATATCGTTTTTCTTCAGGGCGGAGAGATGCCTTGGGAGCGTGGTGACGAGACTGTCGGTCATGTTGTAGTTGTAATAGCAATACAGGAGATTGAGACGTGCGTGTCCTTCGGCTTGGACATCTCGCTGTCGGATGGCCTCATCAAGATAGGCGTGGATGCAACCAAGCTCGTTCTGCGGATCATCCTCGGCCCCGGCGAGACGACAGAGATTGCTATGAGCCTCCAAGAGATCGGAGCCGGAGAGTCCCCTCATGATCTGTCGTATGGAGTCCGAAGGTGTGAGTGCCGAAAGTGACCCGGTAGAGGTCATGAGTATAGTGAGAAATACAACTATATATTTTGTTGCCTGCATCTATGTGAGCGTAAGAGTTTTTCAATAGCAGGGGTGGTCCTCCCTGTCCTGCAAATGTAAGAAGTTTTTAATAAAAAAGGAAGTAAAATTACCAAATTTGAGACTGAACGTCTTTGCGACCCGACCGAAGATCCGACTTCGCCGGTCAAGTCGTTGGCAGACAAGCCATCGGATGTACCTGAAGTAAAAACAGAGGGTGCATCGGAGTTTACACTTCGACACACCCTCTATCGTAGGTATCATTGAGGATTATTTTGCTTTAGGTTTGAGAGGCTTGAGAGACCTGAAGAAGTCATTGCCCTTGTCATCGACGAGGATGAAGGCGGGGAAGTTGACGACTTCGATCTTCCATATCGCTTCCATACCGAGCTCCGGATATTCGAGACACTCGACATTCTTGATACTGTCCTGGGCAAGGATGGCCGCAGGCCCTCCGATACTACCGAGATAAAAGCCTCCGTACTTCTGACACGCATCGGTGACCTGCTGACTGCGGTTGCCCTTTGCGATCATGATCATACTACCACCATGAGACTGGAAGAGATCGACATAGGAGTCCATACGCCCTGCGGTAGTAGGTCCGAAAGAGCCGGACGGCATACCTTCGGGAGTCTTCGCCGGACCGGCATAGTAGATGGGGTGATCCTTGACATACTGTGGCAGACCTTCGCCCCTGTCGAGACGTTCTTTGAGCTTGGCATGAGCGATGTCTCGACCCACAATGATCGTACCCGAGAGGGAGAGGCGTGTAGAGACAGGATACTTCGACAGCTCAGCAAGGATCTCGGGCATGGGACGATTGAGGTCGATCTCGATGACCTGCCCTTCGACACCGTTACGGTACTCTTCGGGGATGAGACGACCGGGCTGAGTCTCCATCTTCTCGATCCAGATACCTTGCTTGTTGATCTTGGTTTTGATGTTACGGTCGGCCGAACAACTCACCCCCATACCTACAGGGCAAGATGCGCCGTGGCGAGGTAGGCGGACGACACGAATGTCATGGGCAAAGTACTTGCCGCCGAACTGTGCTCCGATACCGAGGTTGTTGGCCTCTTCGAGCAGGCGAGCTTCAAGTTCTTTGTCACGGAAGGCACGACCACCTTCGTTGCCGGTATCGGGTAGTTCGTCATAATACTTAGCACTGGCGAGCTTGACCGTCTTGAGACAAGTCTCTGCCGAAGTACCACCGATGACGAATGCGATGTGATAAGGAGGACAAGCAGCTGTACCGAGAGACTTCATCTTCTCGACAAGGAACTCGACAAGCCTTTCGGGATTGAGGAGAGCCTTGGTCTCTTGGTAGAGGAAGGTCTTGTTGGCCGAGCCTCCACCCTTGGCGACACAGAGGAACTTGTACTCGTCCCCTTCGGTCGCCATGAGGTCGATCTGAGCAGGGAGATTTGTACCCGTATTGATCTCCTTGTACATATCGAGAGGGGCGTTCTGCGAGTAGCGGAGGTTCTCAGAGGTGTAAGTATCGTAGACACCGTGTGAGAGGGCTTCGGCATCGTTACAGTCGGTCCACACCCGCTGCCCTTTCTTACCCATGATCATGGCCGTACCTGTATCTTGGCAGAAGGGGAGCTTGCCCATCGAACTCACCTCGGCATTGCGCAAGAAGGTGAGGGCGACGAACTTATCATTATCCGAAGACTCGGGGTCGTTGAGCACCTTTGCGACGCGCTCCTGATGCTCCTTGCGGAGGTAAAACGACACGTCGTGAAACGCCTGGCGAGCCATCATTCGAAGCCCTTCGGCTTCGACCTTTAGTATCTCTTTCCCCTCAAAGGTGGCAGTGCTGACATACTGATCCGTAAGTAGATAGTACTCAGTCGTATCCTTGCCAAGGGGGAACATTTCCTGATATTGAAATTCCTTTGTTGCCATTGCTTAGCGTATATAGAGTTATGTAATCTTTGATGAGTGTGCGTGGAGAGAGCCTTATCTCCTACGGCCGAAGAGGCGAAGGAGGTAGAGGAAGAGGTTGATGAAGTCGAGATAAAGGGTCAGAGCACCGAGGACTGCGATCTTCTTGACTTCGTCGTTTGCATTGTCGACATCGGCGAAGAGGTTCTTGATCTTCTGTACATCATAAGCCGTAAGCCCCACAAAGATGAGCACGCCTGCAATCGATATCACCAATGACATAACGCCCGAGCGTAAGAAAAAGTTCACCACCATGGCGATGATCAAGCCTATGAGTGCCATGAAGAGGAGACTGCCCCATCGGGTGAGATCTCTCTTGGTGAAATAACCGTAGATCGCCATGACAGAGAATGTCCCGGCAGTGATAAAGAATGTCTCTGCTATCGACTGCGAAGTGTAGAGCAAGAAGATAGGGCTGAGAGTGAGACCATTGAGGAGAGCATAGGCACAGAAGAGTGCTGTCGCCATGCCGAAAGACATCCTTGAGATGCGGGCACTGAGATATACCACCACCACGATCTCGGCGATGATCAAGCCGTAGAAGAGGAGTTTGGAGCTCATCAGCGAATAGATGAGACTCTCGTTCTTGAAGAGAAGAAGGCTCGTAAGCCCGGTGATCCCAAGCCCTGCAGCCATCCACAAGAAGACATACTGCATGAGGGTGCGTTGCAAAGCCTGGGTACGTTTGATGTCTTGGACCGACAAGCGGTCGATCTGATATTGTTCCTGATCCATTTGTCTTGTATTTATGATGTTGTTTTACACAAATATAGACAAATAATCATTCGGATGTCCTTGCGACACCAAGTATCGAGCCTTGTTTGAAGCAAGAGGCTCAAGTAAGAAGGGGGGACTTGCCCCCCGTTGAGGATTACTGCTCCTGAAGCTTTTCGTAACGCTCGGAGCGTTTGAGGTGACGGGTGATTTGGTCGCGGCTGTTCTTGAGTTCGGTCTTGATGCGGTGCAGCTCGTAAGACGCTGTTATCGCCTTGACTGCAACGGCAGAGAGGACGAATGTCTGCTTTTTTCCCTTTGCGTTGAGGAGTTCGACTTGGAGCTTCGCACCATCGCCCATGCCGGCAACGAAGGCTGAGAGGCGTTCGGCGTTGTCGAGGGTGAATGTGATGCGTTCGTAGGTGCGACCGTCGATCTCGTAGCGGTAGTTGGTGCCACCGTCGTAGGGAATGATGTCCGATGCCACAAATGTGTCCGAAGCCTTATCACGGATGACGACACTCTCGCTCTCAAAGGCAGGACGACCCGAAGTGCTGGCAACGAGCTCAAGTTCGCCAAGATTGTTGAAGTACACATCGAGAAACGCAGACTTGGGGTCCGGCGTCGGAACATACCCCTTATATCTCATGATCGTATGGTCTTGTATCGTCTCATCGGCGACGACCTCAAAGAGTTCGAGAGCCTTTTCTTCCCTGACGAGGAGAGAGTCCACAAGGGGTGCGAGGAAGATGCTGTCACGGCGAGACTGCAAGAGGCGTACCTCACGAGAGAGGTCGAGAGCTTGCTTACGTTCAGCCACGAGGGCAGGATAGGTTTTATTCAGACTGTCGAGGAGGGAGAGTGCCTGCTCGTAGCGTTGTTCGGAGATGCTTGTCTGTGCTTCGGAGATGAGAGCACGTGCGGCTTTTTGTTCGCTCGATGTACAAGCAACGAGTACCGAAATGAGGATTGCAAATAGGGCTTGTTTCATGATGATTATCGTTTTAGGGATGAAAAAGTCCGCTCCATTGCGATGTGATAACGCAAGAGGAGGCTGTGTTGATACAGTGATTTGTAGGCTTGTGCTCTGTCTCCGATGGGCCGTCTCTCGGGCTTCGAGGAGCGGAAGTCCTGCCACGCCTTGAGGACCGCCTTGGCATCGCCGGGTTTGCCGGAGAGGAGGAAGACGGCCGCAGCCAGGAGGTCAAGGACTCTACGAAGGCGAAAGACCTTGCGCAGACGGTCCTCGGGGAGATTACGATGGAGCATCCGGAGGTTGTTGCGGAAGTTGAGGAAGGTCTTGCGAGGATTTTCGGCAGAGAGCGAAGCCCCACCCACATGATAGACGACACTCTGTGGCACGACATAGAGCTTGTGTCCGAGACACTGCCACCTCCAGCAGAGGTCTATCTCCTCCTGATGAGCGAAAAACGAAGCATCCAGCCCACCGGCATCGATGTATGCTTGTCGCCTCACAAGCATCGCCGCACCTGTCGTCCAGAAGACCTCCTGAGCCTCGCCGTCGCCATACTGTCCTCTGTCCTCCTCCACGGTCGCAAAGATGCGCCCCCGACAGAAAGGATAACCGAGTCGATCCATATATCCGCCTTGTGCCCCTGCATACTCGAAGGACTCGGGCGCACGCTCCGACCGGATCTTCGGCTGTACGGAGACCACTTCGGGATGTGCTTCGATGAAGTCATGGAGGGGTTCGATCCATCCCAGGGTGACCCTTACGTCACTGTTGAGAAGGAGGATGTAGGGATGTGTGAGGAGAGCTATGGCACGGTTGTAACCTTCGGCAAAGCCATGGTTGGTCTCCAAGTCCAACACCCTGACGCCCATCTCCCGACAGTAGGCCATGGAGCCGTCGGACGAACCGTTGTCGGCGACGATGACTTCGCCGATGTGTCCGGGCGTATTGTCGATGACCGCAGGCAGATAGTGGCGCAGGAGCGATTCACCGTTCCAGTTGAGGATGACGACGGCTATGGGTGGAGTGTGATGGGTCTCTTTCATAGTCGTCTGAACTCCTGATAGGGATTGAAGTCCAAAACCTCCTTTTCCCCGTATTTCCAACGTCTGTGTGTCCACAACCAAAGGGCAGGCACGGCATCGATGCGCTCTTCAAGGAGGTGCATGAAGCGTGCCGAGATCTCCCCGAACTCATGTGCCGAAGCATCCTCCGTCAGCACCTCCACCGTGCAGACATACCGCCCTCTGCGAGGACGCTCCACACGTAGGTAAGCGATCGGTGACTTCGTCTTCTGAGCGAGACGCTCCATACCGGTAAAGACTGCTGTATCTCGGTTGAGGAATCGGGTGAAGAGGTGCACGTTCTGTGGCGAAGGGGTCTGATCTGCGACGAAGATGAGGAGTCGGTTCGTCTCGCTTCGGCTCATGCCCATGATGGCACGTGGAGCGAAAGTCTTGTCGATAAGTCCGGTGCCAAACTTGCTCCTCAGCCTGTACATGACATAGTTGAGAGCGCCTTTGAGCGGCTTGTAGAGGACACTCATCTGCGTAAATGGCAGGAAGTCTTGAAAGCCCGTGAACCACTCCCAGTTGCCATAATGCCCGAGGGTAAGGTACACGAGACGATGCCCCTTCTCGTGCAAAGCCTCGATCTGCTCGTGTCCCCTGAGGACGACATGCTTGCGGAGTCTCTTGCTCCCGAAGCCGGCCATCATGAAGTATTCGACAAAAAGGTCTGCCAGATGGACATACACCTCCTTCTCTATCCTTGCACGCTCGGCGTCCGACTTGTCGGGATAAGAGAGACGGAGTTGCTCACGCACCACATCGAGACGGTAGCCCACGACCTTGCGAAGGCATAAGGCGACGACATCCGCCACCCCATAATGCCACCACGAGGGGAGCTTGCCGATGAGTGCCATGGCGGTGTAGATGATACTGCCGACGATACGGTCCTTTTTGCTGAAGTCAGGGGTCATGAGGCAAAGGGTGATTTTTTTTATTCAGCCAAGGTGGCGGTCATTACTTCGGGATCCTCGTCCGATGGTGCTCCGATGAGGACACTGTGGACCTCACCCTCGGGGACAGCCCCCTTGGGCAGGCGCACACGTATGTAGTTGTCCGTAAATCCGTAGATGTAGTCTTCGTCCGAACTGTGTTCGAAGAGTGCCCTGCGCACACTGCCCTGATGCGAGGCATAGAACGCCCGGAGCTTCTCTGCGCTGAGAGCGATGAGGCGTTTGCTGCGGCGGTGCTTCACCTTGGAATCCACCGTGTATTCGATGTTGAGGGCATCCGTGCCGGGGCGTTCGGAGTAACTGAACACGTGTAGCTGGGAGATGTCCAAGCTCTTGACGAACTCATAACACTCCTCGAAATACTCGTCCCTCTCGCCCCTCGTGCCCACGATGACATCCACCCCGATGAAGGCATGGGGGATGAGTCTCTTGATCGTCTCTATCTTGTGGCGGAAGAGGGTCGTATTGTACCTGCGACGCATGAGCTTGAGCACCTCGTCCGACCCACTCTGGAGGGGGATATGGAAGTGTGGTGCAAATCGCTTCGACCTTGCGACGAACTCTATCGCTTCGTCCGTGATGAGGTTCGGCTCTATCGAGGAGATGCGGAAACGCTCTATGCCCTCCACCTCGTCAAGGGCCTTGATGAGGTCGATGAACTTCTCACCCGTACTGCGTCCAAAGTCTCCGACATTCACGCCCGTGAGGACGATCTCTCGGCCACCTTCGGCGACCACGGTACGAGCCTGAGCCACGAGGTCATCGATACGCCCGTTACGGCTGCGCCCACGAGCCTTGGGGATCGTGCAGTACGAACAGTTGTAGTCGCATCCGTCCTGCACCTTGAGGAAGTGTCGGGTGCGCCCTTCCGAAGACACCGAAGGGGCAAAGGTGTTGATCTCCTTGACAGGCGTATGGAGGATGTGTGACGAAGCATGAGGTGTACCGAGCTGACCGAGATACTTTACGAGATCGACCTTTTCGTTCGACCCAAGAACCATATCCACCCCCTCTATCGAAGCCACCTCCTCGGGCTTGAGCTGTGCGTAGCACCCCGTGACGATGATACGTGCCTTGGGGAAGTCCCTATGCACCTTACGTATCGTCTGACGGCACTTCTTGTCCGCCAGCTCCGTCACCGAACACGTATTGATGAGACACAAGTCGGGCGTCTCCCCATCCCTGATCGTACGCATACCGTACTCGATGAGCGAACGCCCGATGGCAGACGTCTCGGCGAAGTTCAACTTACAGCCCAGCGTATAGTACGCAAAGGTTTTATTTTCGAATATATTGTTGTCTGTCATTACCTAATATAAATATAGGTACAAAAATACGACTTCTACCCGACTTGCGAAAATCAAGCCTCCGCCCCCATCTCCTCCACCTCCCCCCCCAATACAAAAGATCATAGGACGCGACAAAAAAAGTCGTTAGACTTGATGACGAAAGTCGTTAAAGACGATTGATCGTCTTTAACGACTTTTTTTCTACTTCCCGATACCGTCTGAAAGCACATACGAGGACTTGACTGTCTTCACGATGGATATGGATAGATAGTCGTAACAGTCATAAGAGACAAAAAGCCTTTGTTCCGGTATGATACCGACAAAATAAGGGTGGGCATAAATGACAAGAGGAGATGATGACTCATCTCCTCCGATAGGGGGCGCGATGCCTTGCGGACATCTCACCGTAGAGGTCTCGCTCCTCCACACCGCAAATATAAAACAAAATAATAATAAAACGATGGATATAAGCGATTTCGAAAAGATATTTCCCTCTCTCTCTGCTCAACCTGCATCCTATATAGTCCTACTGACTGTCTTTGTATAGATACAAAAATTTGTTTACCTCTTCCGAGTGGCTGTATCAGTCTTAATAGTCTTACTGACTGTCTTTGTATAGATACTTTTAGGAGAAGCTCCTCAAGTTCCTCCTCCTTTTGAGTCTTAATAGTCTTACTGACTGTCTTTGTATAGATACAAGAATCTAGAACAAGGCACTTTCCTTAAAGGAAAAAAGTCTTAATAGTCTTACTGACTGTCTTTGTATAGATACGGGGACTTATTACCTCTTCCTTCTTCCACTACTCTTGGAGTCTTAATAGTCTTACTGACTGTCTTTGTATAGATACATAGAATCTTGGTATGCCGATCGTCCCAATGATAGTCTTAATAGTCTTACTGACTGTCTTTGTATAGATACACAAAGTCCCTAAAGGAGGGGGAATCAACGTTCACTTTGTCTTAATAGTCTTACTGACTGTCTTTGTATAGATACCAATTGTAGAAGGCCTACAAAAAAGTCGAGAGATGATAGCGTCTTAATAGTCTTACTGACTGTCTTTGTATAGATACTCCTTCCTCATGAGAAAAAGGGAAAGGGAAAGGGTCTTAATAGTCTTACTGACTGTCTTTGTATAGATACTCAGCTTTGCACTCGTCCTAAGGGAGAGGAAAAAGAGTCTTAATAGTCTTACTGACTGTCTTTGTATAGATACCCAACGACTTTGCAGACAAGCATTGTTGCTCAGTGTCTTAATAGTCTTACTGACTGTCTTTGTATAGATACAATTTGATTACCAGTGATTTACGAAAACACTCTTTTTATAAAGTCTTTTCTGTGAATCATTTATGTTTTTTCGAAAATCCCCCTTCTAAACTGTTTCTATGTGTACACTATCCTCACTTGATCAAGGGGTACTTCCTTGAGAGACAAAGATATACAATTATGTTGAAATTTCGAAAATCTATGTGGAAAAATCCATCAAAATGACATTTTCGAAAAATCGATAAAATGATAGTTGATAATCAGCGGGTTATACTTTGAGAAAAGTCTATTTTTTCGAAAATCGGGTTCGGGGAAGTCTGCTTGATGCGATTTTCGAAAACAGAGAAATTTAAGCATTTCCATAAGTAACTCATCAATAGATGTATAGCAACTTTTGACAAGGTTGTTTTTTTCGAAAATGTTCTTGTTATCGAGACCTCTTCGGTAAGGTTGTCAGATTTTACGGAATGGGAGCTTTTTTGAGCATACTATACTCTCTATATGATTTTAGTTCTCCTTTTCCGTCGACTCTCAGGGGTATATTTTTTTTCTTCAAACCATGCATTGGCATAACAACGACGACAAAGAGGTAGTACAAAAAGAGAATCTTTTCGTGAAATGATGGGTTGAAAACTATGCAATAGGGCGTTTAGCTGACTTTCTGTCTTTATGGTGCACATAAAGACAGATTTATTCACTCTGATACCATAGTTTTCAAGAATTTTAGCGACTTTCTGTCTACATCTATTCGAAGAAATATCGTAAGCAATCAATATTTTTGAGGGCATAAAACTACCATTTAGGGGTGTAAAACTTGACTTTATTCTCTTTTTTAAGGCAAAAATCTCGTACATTTTTAGTTTGTAGAGCCATTATTTCTGACAATGTTTTTTGTCCTGTTCGGAAGTATTCCGGGGAGCACCATCTCTCCTTTATTTTCGAAATAATACGAGTACGTGTATGTATGTCGAGCAGACCGCTTTTCTCCCGGCGGACTTCTTCCCTTTTAGATAGTATGGCCAAGACACTCCTATCAACGACGAAAGAGCGATATTGTTCCATAAGATCAAAGCATAGAGCCGGCTTATTGTCTTGAGTGCTGTGCAATATGCCAATATTAGGGCTCAGTTGCCACAGGTCTATGGTTCGCATCACATAGCTTTGCAATATGGCATAACCATAGTTGAGCATTTGGTTTACGATGTCTGAAGCCCCTTGCTGTACTCTCCCGTCAAATGCGTGTCCGGTGCGTTGTATCAGAAGTCCAAAAGCACTCCAATATATTTTTGCTCCTCGAGCTTCGAGAAGCATTGCATTTTGACGTACTTTTTCAGCAGTATTACCTGATATCGGAAGCTTTTCGATCGCTTTTAACTGCTCAATGGCTTGTTGTAGATATTGACATAGCTCTTCTTCTTTGCGAAAATACTTGTAATAGTATTTTAGGAGTTTGGCTTGATTTTTGATTTTGTTGCGCACCAAATCCGAAGCGAACTCACGTATCTGATCATCGGACAGACTCATCTGGGCTTTCATGTGAGAGGGAAGAATAGAATCCACACTGCTCACAGAGGCATAGGCTTCTCCTGTTGCCTTGTAGTAGATGATACGGATATTTCTTTTATGACAATAGTTTGCCACATGGCTACTGAACGAAACACCCGGAGCGATGATACTGATCTGTTCGATTTGGTGGGCGGGTTGTTTGCAGATAATATTTCCAAACTTTTTGACCACAAGACAATTACGATTTAGCCCGATAAATGCTCCTGCTTCAGAAACAACAAAGTCAAAAACCTCCTCTTGCTCCTTAAGGTATCTCTTGAACTGTTTTTTCAACACCGTTGCCTCCTGATCTACTTTTTTAGGTCTGTGAGATAGAGTGTTGAGCCAGGTTTGATATAGAGAGGGGTTACCGGGTTCGGCAACAATCTGTCCATTCCCTATGACTGTATGATTGCCTATATGTACCCAATGAGCTATGGAGAGCATAAGGGCTGCAATGGGATCGTAAGACGTTTGGTAGTACAATTGCCCCAATATCCCGGACATATCGTACTGCCGTTTTTCTTTCATTGTAGGCTTATGTGGAATGCTTATTTGAGAGAGCAACAGATCATCTTTTTCTTCAAAAATAAAGGGTGCTGACGGTGCAGAAGATGCGGTAGGCTCTTGGATGTACAAATCGTATAGGCGACGAGAAACCCGATTCATCAGACGAGAAAACGGGATACGGTCTGTAAAGATTTGGTCTATTTTGAGTGTTGTGGGGGTAAGAAATCGGATGCCAAGTGTGTCGCTCCATTGTGGCGCATGCCTCCAAAAGAACTCTACATCCAACTTCGCTTTAGATAAAGGTAGATTGTTTTCGTACCTGTCACTTTGAGCATTGAGCAATTGATAAGATTTATACCGAAGTCCATATTCATGAAAGAAGTTGTAAGCCTGCCACTCGGGCAAAAAGGTGAGGAAGTCCTCGACCAAGCGAGGAGAGCCGGAGATGATGGTAATGTAGAGGTCGAGGGCTTCGCCTGCCCCGAAACCTCGCCGAGTGGGCTTGTCCGCACGTATGACGAGTCGTGAGGAGGGGCTGCTACCGGATCCTTCAGGCTCTTGTGGTTTGAAGAGCTCGTCATAGAGGTGGGAGAAGCGAGAACTGTTTTTCAAGGCATTGCCTAAAGCATAACGTGGCAGGAAATACCATTTGCCCGAAAATGTAATGACCTGACGTGCTTCGAAACGTACCCTGAAGTGATACGCCGAAAAGGCTCTGAGAAAGACAGGCAAAGTCGCTGTATCGATGACTGACGACATACAGATGTGTTGTGCTGAGATATAAATGCAGGGTACGTGCAGTGAATTTACTTTTCGACAAACTGTCCGTACCCTACATTGGTCTTTGCCCCAAGACCGAAGGTGCAGATGATTTCTTTGAAGAGCTTAAGCTTGAACTCCGCAGGGAAGCCTCCGTGATCCTTGAGGATGAATCTAAACTGATAGGTCACGCCGGGATTGACCCTGAGGAAGCGCACAGGCTTGGGGTTCTGCAGAGGATGGGGGTGGTGGGTGATGTAATCTTCGCCGAAAAGATACTGTTTGGGAGTGCCAATGGGGACGGCATCGAGGAAGATGTCCCTATCATAGATGGATAGCCCTTTGCCTTCAAATACCGTTTTGATAAACTTTTCTGCATCTATCCCTTTGTTCTCTCCAAAGCCACACTTCTTAAGTACATCTTTATCCTCCAAGAAGCCCCACTCCAAAATGGCTGAGCGCAACATCCCCTTGATCGAAGATCCGGGAATGACGGGAAGTCCGGAGGTATAGTCAAAGTACATCCCGAGATTATACACTTCGGCGGAGTCTTCTTTGTCGGTCTGATTTCCGCTGCTCTTTGGCTTGTTGACCTCGTGGTGATAACCTATACCACAGACCAAGCCGGGGTAGGTGGTCTTCAGCTCAAAGGTCTCGATCAATCCTTTGCCAAAATCCTCGCATGGCATCTCAGGGATTATTTTAACCTCCTTGAGCTTGTCATGATCACCTTTGTTGAACTCAGAGAAATTGACAACTTCTCCTTTGCCATTGATCCTTAACGTGTCGAAATAACGCCGATAGTACCAGTAACCAAAATTCATCACTCATTACCTCCTTCCTTTTTCTCTTTCTCTCTGGCTGTAAATGTCCGGAGTGCCAGCTTGAGTGCCACTGCGTATTCAAGGATGAGCTTTTCCCAGCTTTTGTATTCGAGTGCGTTTGTCAAGGATCCTACGTTGCCTCCCTTGTTGCCGATAACAAGCTTTATGATTGCCGTGGGATCATCCGCTGTCACTTCTTTGTCTTCTTTATCCATATAATACATAAGATACAAGGCTTCAAGCCACTTTCTTCGATCATCTTTCTTTCGATCATCTTTCTTTCGATCATCTTTCTTTCGGTCATCTTTCTTTCGGTCATCTTTATTGTAAAAGATAAGCGTAGGAAGAAGCCCCGACTGTATGATGTTAGGGCCAAGGGCATTGATGTATCCTTCGTGGACTTTCTCGAACGAAGCAGTCTTAGTGTCCACAATCTTGACCTTCTCGATGACCCTCATTGCTAAGGGAATCAGGGTCTGTATCCTCTTCTTGTCCATCTACTTTTGAGTTTTCGTGCTGTTTTCAATCTTACAAAAGCCGTAACCGATAGAGCCGTTTGCTCCTATCTGTACAATACCCTCTTGAAGTATCGTGTCGAACCCCTTAAAAATCTCTTCATCGTCGTAGGATACAAAGAAGACAAATCGTGTCTCAGAGGGGATGACTTCCTCGTACCATAGATTTTTGCTCTCTCCGTTGTCCAGCTGGTTACGAGCAATCACGGGAAGTTGCTCAAGCTCAGCACGGATCGAATTATCATCACAAAACTCAATCTCTTCGGGAACGAAGTTGAGATCAAGCTCCTTAGCTAAATTTTCGATGGTGCTTGTCAGTGCGTTGCTTGTCCTGAGGGTATATGGCTTCTTCCCCTCATCAGAAGTGCGGATCGGGTAAGCGAACAAGTTCGCTTGAAAGAAAGTAAAGTGTCCCACACTGTTGGTCTGACTCGGATTGTTTGCATCACTCCCAAAGACATGATCTATGGAATCAAATTTCTTGCTCTTGAAGTACTGCCTCAACGCCCCCTTAAGGCTTGACGAATAAATACAAGGAAATCCTGTCGTCACATCTCGCTGCACACAATTATCGACGACTTCATAAGTGGCATCTCCCTTGCCGACGTGCATATTGGTGAGGCATCGGATGGTGTAAATCGCTGTTTTCATATATGATGATATTATTTTTCAGTTTCTGATGGTTTTATGATCATGGCATGGTTATAGCCGATTTTATGGAAGTTTTTCTTGTCCTTTAGAGCTTGGCAGAATGCTTTCGCCTTTTCATGGTCTTTGAAATAGAAGACCGAACCGGCAGCGTAAAGTTCTTGTTGAAAGCTGAGAACGACATGGGGTTCACCTCTGTTACTTTCGTCGCTACCCTCTGAGGTTTGAATAGGCTTCGAGTGACGCTCTTTACCCACATTGTAGTACTTTTTCGTTCCTATGCCGGTGAGTAGGCAGGCAAAGTCTTTCACCGTGGTGATGCCGAAGGTGGCTTCAGAGACCTGATCAGAGGAGATCAAAGCGTCGGACAGCAAGACCACGGTATAGTGCTGCTTGTCTTGAGTGAGGTCGGAGGGTTTCACCGAGAAGTCGAGCGTCTCCTCCGCGACTTCCATCACGAAAGGTTGTCGCTCACCACCGAGATAGACGATACTCTTCTCATTCATGGGGATGTTGATCTTATCGTTGGTTTTCAAAAGGGTTGCAAAGCAAAAGTTGCGGGCATTGTCTTTGCTGAACTTATAGAATGTCTGACGGAAAAAGGCATCATCTTGAGTTCCACCCTTGTAATCCTTACGAATACCGATGCGTTCGTCTGCGACAAAGAAGTCCTCTTCAGAAAACAATGTTTGCCCGTCTGACGAAATCCAACAAGACTCAAGTGCCTCCTTTGATGAATATCCCTCAAGCAATGGAGGGCATCCCTCTTTGTGAGAGAGCGAAAGCAGCTCGATCGATTTGCCATCCTTTTTCTGGTATCGCTTCCCGACGGGGACAAAAAGCTTACCGAACGTCTTATCCATGATGAAGACAGGAGAAAGCGACTCGATCTTACCGAACGACTGTTCTTCCGACTCAAAGGGCAAAAAGCTCTGCTTTCCGATCTCATTCTCTGCAAGAACAGGACAAGCGATCTGGTTGTTCTTGAAGACATCATCACCTGCCACTTGCAACAACCGGTATCTCAGCAATCCCAACAGGGTCGTCTGCTGAGGGAAGTGCGAAGAGTGGACGAAATAGTTGACATTATCGTCGCCAAAGGTATTCTTCTGCCCGAAGAAGAACTTATCCAATGGGGTTAGCTTTATGAGATAGGTCGTCATATCATTTCTCGTCTTTAGCGGTTACAAACTGGCAATAACGCAAGATCCCATGCAGAAGAGCCTTTTTCCCCTCCTGAGTTTGAGGTGCATCTTCGTCCTTATGCATCCGATAGATAAACTCTTCAAGTCGTTCGAAAAAGCCTCCTTCACCACGATGGTTCTTATGGACATCCTCATCGAAGAAGTTGGCAAAAACTGCCTTTATACGATTTTTGTTGCCGGTCACACTGTCCGTGAAGATGGCTTCGTACATCTCCTCGATCCAGTAAATGAGGCTGTTGATCATGGAGACATCACTCTTGAATGCTCGGATGAGCTCCACAGACTTTGCATACAAAGTAGTATTCCGGATATCAGACGTAGCATCGGAATGCTTACGAGGGAGTTGAAATTCGATCTTCTTCCCGCTGTGCTTTCGGATGGATATTGCCACGGCATCTTTTGTTTCAGTCTTTTTTACTTTGTCCAATGTGCCTATGGCGACATCCATGGCTTCGGACATTGGGCTTTTGTGATAGAAGATACTGACGCCATAAGACATCGACAACTGATTATCGGCATTAAGGTTCGTTCGAAATTTTTGGAAGCACTCATCGATAATCTCGATAATCCTGAAGATGTCTTTCTCGACATCACCTCCAAGTATCGGGGCAAAGAGCTTCAAGTCATCGCCACCGATATACACAGGCACAGCCTTTGTCTCGTTTCGCAACTTATTGACCACATCGACCGAAAAGTTGAAAAACGACTTGGCAAAATTTCTCATATCATCGGAACTCGAAAGTTTCCTTATATACTTCCCGAAGTTATCTCCATCGGCTTCTATGATGGCCAGGTACTTGTAACAGTTGCGATAACCGTCTTTCTTCGTCAGCTTCGTGTAGTCGATCTCACTTTTATCGCTGAGATTTTCTTTAATCATATCAGGGCTAAGCCACCCCGACACCGCTATCTCTGAAGTACTCTCAAAAGGCCTTTCGCTTTCACCTTTAAACCCCTGAAGAAATCCATTTTTGGCGTTCTCCATAAACTCCTCCATATAGTCCTTGCCCTGAGGCGAACTTTTGCAGAACAGTTCTTGGGTGTCCAAGTATTCGTTAAGGATTTTCAAGGGGCCTTCCTCTGCATCAGGCACATCCACCAAGATTGTGGAGATGGAGATATAGCTATCTAAGTACTCTGGAATGTCACCTATTCCTTTCTCGGTCAGCTCTTTTATGATCTTTTCTTTGGCTCTTTTGACGTGAGCCTTTGCATCGCCTTCAATAAAAAGCCTATCGGGAAATAATCCGACCTTGGTCTTTATTGTGTCGAAAGACGGTTCTTCCTCGGGTAAATGAGGAGATAGGATCGAGCATCCCCCCAACTCCTCTATAAGCCTTTTCATTATCCACGAAAACATATAGCTCGCAGTCCAAAAAGCTTTCACACTACGAGCCTTCCCGATAGTCTTAAATATCGGTCCGATTGTCACTGCTGTGTAGATCATAGAATTTCAAAGTAGCCTTGGTTGTTAGACAGTAGCCCTTTCAGGGAAATCTTATTGGGAATTGAAAGTATTTGCCCATCTTGATCGTTTTCCTCTAATGTCTTGAAAGAAAACTTTGCTCCCAATAGTTCTTTGGGGATATCATACATGATAACGAAAATTCTCTCATCAATAGGTTTATATAATAATGGAGAAGCAAAACGATCAATGGTGACTTTGTCCGGATCGGATTCTATATGCTGGACAACCACTCTTTTTGATTTAGGGGGCTCATTATCCGGAAACTCAAATTGTCGTGGCAAACCTAATAAGGCTCGCACGAAACGGTAATGTCCTCTTTCTTCTTCAGTCAAATGTACCCCTTCCGCAACTTGTTTCACAAAATCTTTTTCTATCTTACGCTTGTTATTCTCAAATCTTTTCTTCAAGAAATTATTTCTCAATTTATTGTGTATAGATGAGATCGTTTTTAATAGAGATAAGCTGGATACAGGGCTATTATTTTCAGGCTTTATTAAGAAAGCCTTTCCTTTGAAGAATGTTTTTAATCCTTTGAGTGTATTGTATTTCAGACTCACATTTTTAAGCTTACAACTTTGATCCGAAATCAAGATTTTCTTGACAGTATAACTCCCAAATCCTTTTGTCTGACGACTCCCAAAGTTATGTAGCAAAAAGAAGGCCTCTATATGCTCCGATAGTTGATCCAGCAAACCCTCGTGATTGCATAGTGTTTTCCCAATGATTTTTCCCTTATCAAAGAGACCTAGCCGTATTTTAGACCAGTCAGGCTCCTGCCCCTCTGTTAACTTTACCTTGTCTTCATTTGCAAAATAAGCTGTCTGATAAAACACCTTCAAATCAATAGATAAGTTTCTCTTCGCAATCGACTTAAGTTTTTTCAGATTTTCTTTTTGGGGATTTTGCACAAGACAAAGACTGTATTCCGGTTGATCGTTTTTCTCCAACCTGAAAGACAACTTATAGTTCAATGCTCCTTCTTGCCTCGGGATAAGGTATAGCTCCAATCTTTCATTTGTTTTCTCGTGGCGTTTGCGAGCCTTGTCATCCTCTTTTTTGAAGTATTCTATCCCTCTTTCGTAGGGATCCGTTTTTGACAAGGTTGGATCTTGAGCATGTTTCTTTCCGATCTCTGTCAGGATAAAGCGATCCAGCTTTGGCTTGACTTCCGAAGCACGCAGGGTTGCCCCGATGTCCCTTGCTTGGAAGTGGATGATGGGGGTGTGTTGTTTGAGTTCGAATTCTAACTTATGCATAAAGTCTTGTTTTCTTGATTTAAGGACTTACACCATGATGTCACCGGGGATGGCTCTTCATTCCTTATTTGCGAAGAGACTCCTTCTGTTGACCTCTGTTATATCGCATCTCTTCGATTTCTTTTTGAGCGTCTAGCTCTATTTTCCTGAGATGATACTTAAAACATCTGTCAATCAGGACGACAAGCATCACGGTCAGACAGACCGTAAGGATCGGCCAAAATATCAGTTGAAATAAGTTGATCTTTTCATACATAGATTTACGTTATTTGTTTTTTGTTTTAATATGGTATCTGATGGGGAAGTAGAGGCATACGGCGATGACGATTGTCGTTATGAAGTCTCCGATATTCCAGCTGTGCCAGCCCTTGTCGCTCCCAAGCCATCCAAGCAATGACCCAAACCATCCATCCGCCAAGGTGTTGATACCCAATACTCCTGTCAATAGAGCTAAGGGCAAGTAGAGATTTGCTGTCTTATTCAGATTTGACTGCTCCTCTATTTCGAGATAGTTGAACAGTTCGCTCATCTCTGCATCGAGGGCTTTGGCATCCCTCTCGATATTCATAGCCTTTTGGAAGAGGTCATACATCTCGATGCCTTGTATCTGAGATGTCACTTCACGGAAGACGACTTGGTTGAGGAACTTTATGTAGCTCTCATACAATTCTTTGATGTTCTTACTTGTCCTCTTCTTTTTCCCCAACGCATTTTGGGTAAGGTTGGCTATCTCTCCACTGAACCTCAAGATCCCGGCACGTTGCACGATACTGAGGATGGCCATCTGATAGTACATACTCAAGAATTGAGCCCCCAGCACACCAAAACGCGTAGTTGACAGATAGGTCGCAGAGTCTCTCGTGATTCCGATCAGTGTCCCGTACTCGACCCACCTCGAATAAGTGGCTTTCCTGATTTCTGAGATTTGGAAGTCGGAGTTTGCTATCCCCTTGCTATTCCCATCACCATACATATATCTGTACCAGAAGTTGCTCTCTTCTCCGACCTCATACAAGTAACCGGTGTCGATAGCCCCTCTATCGAGGACATTCCTTATTGCTCTGCAGATCATACCTTGCTTCATCCCTACCCTATCCGCCAGGCTGTCGTTTCTATAATAGCTCAAGAAGTACATCCTGTCGTCCATGATGGGCGAGATACGGATCGTCCCTCTTCGCTCATCCCGGTCTCTGAAGACAAACTTCCGCCACTCATCTCCCACTCGATCGGTCTTCGAGTAGCCGAAGACCTGCCGAATATGATCCGGTGGCAAAAAAGGGCTGCGATGATCCACTTCGTCCTCAAACCGACTGAAGTCTTCGTAGAAGTCCAGCGAAGCGATATGTCCCGAGATAGAGTTCGCAAGGAAGACGTCTTTAGCGTTCAGTCTCTTTTCCGAGCCTAAAAACTGCGGATATAGTCGTCGACCAAAGTCATTGATCCTCAATATGTCGTGCTCCTGCGTATAGAGATCATTGAGCAGGGAAAAAGCCACAAGCCCCACCCCCGTATCAAAGATATGTACCGATATCTTCGTCAGCTTCAGATGATAGGTTCTGTTGATGTCGGCTTTGATATCGATAGAGTATGTCCCCCCTTCGCCTTCCAACTCGTAGAAGTACACCGACTTATTTTCTCTCGTCCCATAGAGCGTGTTACGGACAAAAGGATAAAAGTAAGTGAACTCATTATAACGCGTGTGAGAGTCCCTGATCTCAAAAAACGATCTTTCCAGCTTGGTCTCCTGTCTGAATATCCTGTCAAAGGCATCGATGTCCGTACGTTCATTGTACGACAAGTCACCCTTTTGGGAGACCTGACGGCCGATATAGTCCCATTGAAATGGGAAGATGAAGATATGTCTGCTGTACGGCTTGTTGTTATTCATAAGTATAAATCTGAGAGCGACACCTTCTTCCCCTCCTGCCGAAACCCTTTGGAGTGACATCCTCTTCAAGGAGCCTTTGGCTATAAAACCCGGCGAGGCGAGTTAAACAAAGATAAAAATATTTAATGACATTTCAGAGTCTTTGGAAGAATAAATGCAATAAGACAAAATGACACAATCCGGACTCATCAACCTTTCCCGAAGAGTGCAAATGCACAATCAACGGAGAGCAACAGCAATTCATCGAGAAACACCTGATAGACAGCCATATCGAGACCAGACCCTCTTGACGAGAAAAAGATCATAGGAAGCGACAAAAAAAGTCGTTAGACTTGATAACGAAAGTCGTTAAAGACGATTCATCGCCTTTAACGACTTTTTTAGTGACTCTCCCTATCTATTCAAGTATATATTGATCAATCGAGCTTCATCGCTATGCCGTAGCCATCTTAATGACTGAATATGTATAGATAGGGTTCGGGGCTGAGACATTTTGGAGATACCGCTATCGGCCTTAATAGTCTTAATGACTGAATATGTATAGATAGCACAGTTGAGCATCAATATCGTGTCGGGCACTGCGGTCTTAATAGTCTTAATGACTGAATATGTATAGATAGAGAAGAGCTGGGTATGACCTCGACAGCCCTGGCAGGGTCTTAATAGTCTTAATGACTGAATATGTGTAGATAGCAAGAAGTAAAGGAGAACTTCCTATCCTCGGAAGCGTCTTAATAGTCTTAATGACTGAATATGTGTAGATAGCACGATACGACAGGCGACTATGGACTGTGATCACGTCTTAATAGTCTTAATGACTGAATATGTATAGATAGTTTCCTGAATTGGCTAAATGGTCTACAATCAACAAGTCTTAATAGTCTTAATGACTGAATATGTATATATAGGAAGGTCGAAAGGGTGGGTGGTATCTCGTAGCTGAGTCTTAATAGTCTTAAGACTGAATATGTATAGATAGAACGAGTCGACAAGATCAATAGAGAACTCCTATAAAGTCTTAATAGTCTCAATGACTGAATATGTATAGATAGAGTTTAAGTCTATTAAACAATTTATGCAACAATATGAGTCTTAATAGTCTTAATGACTGAATATGTATAGATAGGTTCTATGCTGGGATGATGAAAATGGTAAACATAGCGGAGTCTTAATAGTCTTAATGACTGAATATGTATAGATAGAGCAGAAAGCATTATCATAGGGCAAGGAGCATTTCGGTCTTAATAGTCTTAATGACTGAACATGTATAGATAGCCCATAGTGACCAACTACTCCGCACTAATAATATACGAGTCTTAATAGTCTTAATGACTGAATATGTATAGATAGTCTAGAGTCTCTTGTTTCAAATTCTTTTGGGAAAGAGTCTTAATAGTCTTAATGACTGAATATGTATAGATAGTCATTAGGTTGACCGATTGGGGGATTATTCCGTTACTTGTCTTAATAGTCTTAATGACTGAATATGTATAGATAGGGACTATATTACGATTGCCGTAATTACGTTTAGAGTTTTGTCTTAATAGTCTTAATGACTGAATATGTATAGATAGTGGCCGTTGCCTTACGCATAACAACGGCACAAGCCAAGGTCTTAATAGTCTTAAGACTGAATATGTATAGATAGCGAAGCAATCTAAAATCCACGCAGGCGGAGGAAGAAGGTCTTAATAGTCTTAAGACTGAATATGTATAGATAGAGATTGATTTTCAGAAACTTACTGAAGACCTCTTTTGTAATTAGTTGATAATCAGCAGTGATTATTTCTTCGAAAATCGCCCTCTTTGAATGTATCTGCATGAACACTTTGAGGCCAAAAGCAGCCCTCAAATTGCTGTACGGCAAAGATATATAAAGATTTTGATTTTTCGAAAAACCAAACAATAAAAATCAATTATTTCGATTTTCGAAAAACGCTCATTATGTACTATTGATTATCAGGCGGTTACAAATCGACAAAGTCGCATTTCTTCGAAAATCGATCCTCTATCAGTTCGACTGCTGCGATTTTCGAAAATAGACACAAAACTATATTTTCGATAACATCCTGATAGACAGCAAAAAGTGAATCTCAACACAGTCATTTTTTTCGAAAATGAAATCCACTCCAAGAGCAAACAAAGGTGATGAATGTCGGGTCGCTTAGTAGGGTACAGACACAAGAGAGGGATACCCTGTGCCTAAGATGGCTTCATCGGCATCCTCACATGGGAAGATGGGGTACGACATTGAAATAAATCATCGGGAACATGATTTTATGTAAAATAATTTGTATCATTGCATTACAGTCAAGCATGAAAACGACAGAAGGTGACACATGACCCTTCCTGATGATCCCGGGAGGGTCTCCTAAAAACACAATAACCATGACACAAAAAGAAAACTCTTTGAGAAAGACAAACCGTGAATTATTCATTTCCAGTGATGATGAGCCCACCGCTTCGCGTGGCAAGGTGGCTTTCGAGGACAAGGATGAGAAGTATGTAAGTGCAGAATTTGTCGCTTACCCTCGCACCGAAGTGAAGAAGGCAAAGAGCACTCCTCGTGCCATCATCCCCAAAAACCGTCCATCCATGGAAGCTGTCATAGGCGAGGATGAGAGAGAGCTCGTCATCCCCGAAAATTTCCCTTTCACTGCGATCTGCGCCCTCCGGATCAAGACACGCACGGGTGCCACCTACATAGGCACCGGCTACTTCGTGTCGCCCCGTGTCATCCTCACTGCAGGACACTGTGTGTACATCCATTCGGCGGGGGGCTGGGCAGAGGCCGTAGAGGTCTCTCCGGCTCGTAATGGCAAAGATGCTCCGTTCGGCTCGGTGATCGCAAAGAAGTTTTACGCCCTCGATGCGTGGAAGAAGAGACAGGACAGCAATTCCGACTTTGGGATCATCGTATTACCCGAAGATTGTCCTTTGGGCACTCGCACAGGCCATTTCGAATGCAAAACACTGAGGCTGAACGCAGACTACAAAAAACACCTCCTCCATATCTCGGGCTACCCGGGCGACAAGGGCGGTAAGCAACAGTGGTACATGTCGGGCATGGGGGAGTGTCAGGGACGGTTGCTCAAGTATGACATCGACACGATGGGGGGACAAAGCGGTTCGCCCGTGTGGATATGCGTAGACGGACAGTACCATGCTGTCGGTGTACACACGATGGGCAATCCCAACATGGGCAACTTCGCCACCCGGATCAACCGCACCATCATGAAGATCGTTGAGAGTATCAAAAAAGCCAATCCCTGACCCTGACAGATCTTCATCGGCCGACAAGGTCACGAGAGCTTGCCCTCATGACGATCCAAGGAGGCAGAGCCCCTATGAGGGCAGAGTGGCAGATGAAGTAAGACAAAACCGAGATCACCGACCGATAGCAATCCCGAAGGCTCAGAGATCGACAGACACCATCACCAAACAACGAATGAGTCATGATAGAAGTAAAAGTAACCACCCCGGACGGTAAACCCATAGCAGATGCTGTGGTATCCCTCAAGGAAGTGCCATACAAAGAAGCCTTCCCCGATATAGCAACACTCACAGATGACGACGGACGAGCGAAGATTGCTTGCAAGAGAGAGGCAGGCAAGTACTCTTTTGTGGTCGTCACGGAGGATTACGGGAGGTTTGTCATTGATGCCGAAGTTGCCAAGGATGACACATCCTCTCCCGTCCTGCTGATCATCGATCCGATGGAATGAGGATTGTGGCCCTCGTGTGACAAGACTGCTCCGCCATCGCTCGATCATCAGAAACCCCAAAAACAGAAACGGCACTTCTTCATGCTCAAAAAAGATGAAGAAGTGCCGTTTCTGTTTGTCTATGCCTTATGGGCGTGTATGCTTAGTAAGCACGAGCGAAGAGGACTCGGCGTGCCGATGGCTTGCCGGAGTACATACAGACACCGGGGGTAGTGTCACCATCGAATGGGATACAACGTATGGTGGCTTTGGTCTCGTTCTTGATCGCTTCTTCGGTCTCAGGCGTGCCGTCCCAATGGGCGAGGATGAAACCTCCGAGCTCAAGTTTTTCTTTGAACTCTTCATAAGTATCTACGACATAAGTGTGTGTCGAACGATAGTCGAGTGCCTTCTTGAAGATGTTCGCTTGGATGTCGTCGAGCAAGCCTTGTACATAGTCGGCGATGCCGTCGAAGTCGCGGGTCTCCTTACCGAGTGTATCACGACGCATGACCTCGATGGTACCATTCTCCATGTCTCGACCACCCATGGCGAGGCGCACGGGCACTCCTTTGAGTTCGTATTCGGCAAACTTCCATCCCGGCTTCTTATTGTCGGCATTGTCGTACTTCACCGAGATGCCACGCTTCTTGAGCTCAGCCACGAGGGGAGCGATCTTTTCGTCAATAGCTGCGAGCTGATCCATGGACTTGTAGATAGGCACGATGACGACCTGGATCGGAGCGAGGCGAGGGGGGAGGACGAGACCGTTGTCATCCGAGTGTGTCATGATGAGTGCCCCCATGAGACGGGTAGAGACCCCCCAAGAGGTCGCCCATACATAAGACTGCTTGCCCTCCTTGTCGGTATAGGTCACATCAAACGCCTTTGCGAAGTTCTGTCCGAGGAAGTGAGATGTACCACTCTGAAGAGCCTTACCATCCTGCATGAGGGCTTCGATGGTATAAGTGTCCACCGCACCGGCGAAGCGTTCGCTGGCACTCTTTACCCCCTTCATGACAGGCATGGCCATATAGTTCTCGGCAAAGTCACCATAGACATGGAGCATGCGCTCAGCCTCTTCGAGAGCTTCTTGCTCGGAAGCATGAGCGGTGTGTCCCTCCTGCCACAAAAACTCTGCAGTACGGAGGAAGAGCCTTGTCCTCATCTCCCAACGCACGACATTGGCCCACTGGTTGCAGAGGATGGGCAGGTCACGATAGCTTTGGATCCAGCCCTTGTAGGTATTCCAGATGATGGTCTCCGATGTAGGGCGCACGATGAGTTCTTCTTCGAGGCGTGCAGCCGGGTCGACGACAACACCCGTCCCCTCTTCGTTGGTCTTGAGACGATAGTGGGTGACGACGGCACACTCCTTCGCAAAGCCCTCGACGTGCTCTGCCTCACGGCTAAGGAACGACTTCGGGATGAAGAGCGGGAAGTAGGCGTTCTGGTGACCGGTCTCCTTGAACATATCATCGAGGATACGTTGCATCTTCTCCCATATCGCATAACCATAAGGCTTGATGACCATACATCCACGTACATCCGAGTTTTCGGCAAGGTCCGCCTTGATTACGAGATCCTGATACCACTGAGAGTAGCTGACACTCCGAGGGGTAAGTTCCTTTAGTTCTTTTGCCATAATCTGATCTATATCTTTTTAATGTTGTTCTTCTTATCGGATAGCGCAGTAGCGCAAAGACTTACAAAGTTAATACTTTTTGTAAGGATACATAATTATGTAGGCAAACATTCTGTGATCCGTCGCGGCTCCCGAGGGGGATCAAAAAAAGGGTGTGCCAAAATTTTTCATTTTGACACACCCCTTGTGGGTTCTCTTTGCAACCTTTTATCAGAGGACTGCGAGAGCTGCTTCGTAGTCAGGCTCTTGAGCGATCTCCGGGACAAGTTCCGAGTGAAGTACCTTGCCGTCTGTGTCTACGACAACCACGCTACGAGCGAGGAGACCTGCAAGAGGACCATCAACCATGCCGACACCGTAGTTTGCTTCAAAAGCAGGATAACGGAAAAGAGAAGCAGGGACGACCTTGTCGAGACCTTCTGCACCACAGAAGCGACCAAGGGCAAATGGGAGGTCCTTCGAGAGGCAGAGCACGACAGTATTGTCGAGGCTTGCCGCTCTTGCATTGAATTCTCTTACGCTCTTTGCGCATATACCTGTATCAACACTTGGGAAGATATTGAGGATCACCCTCTTACCCTTGAGGTCAGATAGAGACACTTCTGAGAGGTCTGTCTTGACTGCTGTGAAGCAAGGAGCTTCGGCACCCTTTGCAGGGAGATTGCCGCTGATGTTTATAGGATTACCTTGTAGCGTTACTGTTGCCATAGTTATAATATTTTGGGATTAAAAAACTTAATATCAATCTTTACTAAAACACCTGCCGACATCGATATGTTCACGAAAGGCTGTATAATTTGCGAGCAAAAGTCGCATCTCGTCTTTTTCATCCTTCAACAAGCACTTTTATTTCGGCAGCGAAGCCCTCAAGAATGAGGAAGCTCAAGCCAAGGAGCATCAAGATCAGTCGCTTTTTTTCATATATTTGCGACATAGGGGCGATGCCCCATGATCATGAAAACTCGGAGGGGGAGGCCTTCGGGGGAAGTGTTTAATCCTAAAAACAGAGAGAAGCTATGAAAAAGATTTTGCTCATCGCTTTTGCGCTACTGTGCACGACTGCAGTGGCTCAGAGCCGCCCTACACTCATCGTTGAGGCGGGTTATCAAAGAACAGATATCACCAAGTCTGAGAGGACAATACCTGCACACTGTCTCCGTGCCGGTGTTGCCATCGACTATGCCTTCTTTGGGCTGAACAGCTATGAACTTTCGTTACAGACCGGACTCTACTACTCGATGAAGGGGTTCAGGTCTGATCCTCAAGAGAAGATTCATGTCATTTATAGGATGCATTATGTGGATCTGCCCATTTTGCTCAACAATCGCTTTAAGATCACTGATGCACTCGATGCTTTTGTCAACTTCGGCCCATACATCGCTTATGGGATAAATGCAAAAATGAGCGGCACAGATGAAAAGGGCGAAAAGTTGGATATAAAGAAAAACTTATTCAAGGAGGCTTCTTCTGAAGACAAGCCGTTGTTCGAGAGGATCGACTATGGGATTCAGGTCGGTATGGGTGTCGAAGTACACCGCATGATGCTCAGCGTCGGGACTCAGTATGGACTCAATCCCATCTTCAAAGACGCCCCCGAAGTGGCAAAAAAATATAAGCACATAGGAGGCTACGTTACGGTCGGATACAGGTTCTGAGGGATGCTTTCGGAATAAATAAAACAGGGAGCTGTGCCAAGGATCTTTCCCTTTCGTGAGCACAGTTCCCTTTTAGTCTGTCGGAGAGCGTGAGAAATCCCCCGAGAATGAATAGCAAAGGTTGATCTACTCGAACGGGGCTGAACACCTCCGGCAACATAGACATTTGCGCACTACGGGACATCTCCTTGCAGAGTGGCGGACATGGTGTCACGCTCCTCCCAAAAATGATCTGTCGAGCAAAACCGTGAAAGAAGCCGATTCGTGACACACAGCACGAGGATCGGAAGTCTAATTCTTTCAATCAGATAGCTGTAATTAGGGACAAAAAGCGTAACTTCGCAGTTACGAATTTTATTTATAGCAAGATTAAGGATATGAGACAGAAGATACAAGCACTTAAAGCACAGTTGGCAGAGCTGGCTCCTGAGACCGCAGAGGCTCTGGAGGAGATGAGACTCAAGTATTTGAGCAAAAAAGGCGCACTGAATGCCCTCTTTGCAGACTTCAAACTTGTCCCCAATGAGGAGAAGAAAGAAGTGGGTGCACTCATCAACGAACTCAAACAACTCGCTACCGATAAGTATGCCGAGCTCAAGGAGAGACTCGAGAACAGTCGCCAAAAAGGGGATGCCTCTCTCGACCTCAGCCGTACGGCATACCCTATGCCTTTGGGCTCTCGTCACCCTCTCCATATCGTGAGGGATGAGATCATCAACATCTTTTCTCGCCTCGGCTTCAATGTCGCTGAGGGTCCGGAGATCGAGGATGACTGGCACGTGTTTGAGTCGCTCAACTTTGCCGAAGATCACCCCGCAAGAGATATGCAGGATACGTTCTTCGTGTCTCATACGCCCGAGTTGGTACTACGCACACACACCTCTTCGGTACAGTCTCGTGTGATGGAGCAGGGACAACCACCCTTCCGCATCATCTGTCCGGGTCGAGTGTACCGCAATGAAGCGATCTCTGCTCGTGCCCACTGCTTCTTCCACCAAGTCGAAGCCCTCTATGTGGACGAGAAGGTGACCTTCGCCGACCTTCGTCAGGTGCTGATGCACTTCGCCCAAGAGATGTTCGGTACGGAGACAAAGATCCGCCTCCGTCCTTCGTTCTTCCCATTCACAGAGCCTTCGGCAGAGATGGACATTTCTTGTAACATCTGTGGTGGAGAGGGCTGCGGATTCTGTAAGCATACGGGATGGGTCGAGATCCTCGGCTGTGGCATGGTGGATCCTGCCGTGCTGGAGTCGTGTGGCATCGACAGCAAGAAGTACACGGGCTATGCCCTCGGTATGGGCGTGGAGCGTATCACGAACCTGAAGTACCGTGTGAGTGACTTGAGGCTCTTCTCGGAGAATGACCTGAGGTTCCTGCGCCAGTTCACGGCAGCGCACTAAATGCCCCGACATCAAGTGAAGCGTCAGGAGAGATACGATGGGATCATCGCTTACTTCAAGGAGGCGATGCCGACAGCAGAGACAGAGTTGGTGTACACCAACCCTTTTGAGCTTCTCGTGGCTGTCATCTTGTCCGCACAGTGCACGGACAAGCGTGTCAACATGATCACACCGGCACTCTTCGAGGCCTTCCCCACGGCGGAGGTGATGGCTGCGGCTTCGCCCGAACTGCTCTTCGAGTATATCCGAAGTGTATCATACCCAAACAACAAGTCGAAGCATCTGGCTTCGATGGCAAAGATGCTGGTCGAGGATTTTGGTTCGGTCGTCCCTGATACCATCGATGAGCTGGTCAAACTCCCCGGTGTGGGGCGCAAGACGGCAAATGTCGTGGCTTCGGTCATCTATGACGTGCCCGCCATGCCTGTGGATACTCATGTGTACAGAGTGTCGCACCGTATAGGGTTGGTGCCTTCGACGGCCAACACCCCTCTGAAGGTGGAGCGTATGCTCGAACGCCACATCCCTCGCGACCTCCTCTCTCGTGCGCACCACTGGCTGATCCTTCACGGCAGATATGTCTGCATCGCTCGCAGTCCCAAATGTATGACGTGCGGCATCCGTGATTACTGTCGTCACGGAGAAAAGAAGACTGCTCTGGATAAGGGATGAGTGACACCGTCACTCCCGATGCGTCGATCTTGGAGGGACTGCAAACAGTCGTCTCCCGGACTTTGGCACGTATTTTGCTACACAATATATAATAGGGATGCCACAGACTCTTTCGGTAGAGCCTGCATGAAGTCGCCAAAGGCGATGCATCCCGAGTATTGATTGATCATTTTTTTGAATTAGTTATAATGAACTTAGATATTTTCTTGGACGAGGACTCCATCTCTCCGGATGACTTGACAGGTGGCATGACACCGATGATCTTTCCCGAGGATGTCGATATAGACTTGTCGGAGGGATTGGATAGTCTGCCCGAAGAACTGCCGATCATCCCTCTGAGAGACATGATCCTCTTCCCCGGCGTACTCCTCCCCGTCATGGTGGGACGTGCGAAGACCAAAAAGCTCGTCAACGCCCTCGGCAAGAAGGAAAATAAGCATGTCCTCGTCGCAGTGCAGAAAGAGCCTGAGACGGAGGATCCCGACTTCGAAGACCTCGTACATGTAGGTACGGTGGGTGAGATCGTGCGTGTGATGCAGGTGCAGGACAATGTCCTCACGGTGATCATACAGGGCAAGAGGCGTGTCGAACTGACAGGTCTGACCCGAACCGAGCCTTATCTCAATGGCACTTACCGTCTGCTTGAAGACAACAAGCCTGCGGAGGATGACATAGAGTTTCAGGCGTTGATCACCACCCTCAAGGAGAAGTGCATCTCTATCCTGGGACACCGTGGAGAGCTACCTCAGCCCGTGCTTCATGCGATAAAGAATGTGAAGGATCCTGAGGCAATGCTCAACTTTGCGTGCACCAACTTCCCATCGGACATGGCAGAGAAGCTCTCTCTTCTGATGATCGGTGACCTCAAGACGAGGGCTTACCGTATGCTGTCGGGCGCAAACACCATGCTCCAGCTCTTCGAGATGAAGCAGATGATACAGCAGAAGACGCGCAAGGAACTGGACAAACAACAGAGAGACTTCTTCCTCCAACAGCAACTCAAAGTCATCAAGGATGAACTCAATGAAGGCGAAGAGGATGATCTCCTTGAGCTTCAGAAGAAGGGAAAGAAAAAGAATTGGGACAAGAAGGTCTATGACACATTCAAGAAAGAGGTGAAGAAACTCCAGAAGATGAACTCCCAATCGCCGGACTACAGCATCCAGATGCAGTACTTGCAGACAATGCTTGATCTGCCTTGGGATGATGTCACGGAAGACAACTTCAACATCCCCAATGCGGCGAAGATCCTCGACAAGGATCACTTCGGTCTGGAGAAGGTCAAGGAGCGTATCCTTGAACACCTTGCAGTACTCAAACTCAAGGGAGACTTGCGCTCGCCCATCATTTGTCTCTACGGCCCTCCCGGGGTAGGTAAGACTTCGCTCGGTCAGTCGATAGCATCGGCACTGAACCGCTCTTACGTCCGTATCTCACTCGGTGGTCTCCACGACGAGGCGGAGATCCGTGGGCACAGGCGTACTTATATCGGAGCGATGCCGGGACGTATCATCAAGGGATTTGTCAAAGCCAAGTCGGCAAACCCGGTCTTTGTCCTCGACGAGATAGACAAGTTGGCACAAGACTACAAGGGTGATCCCTCGTCTGCTCTCCTTGAGGTGCTTGACCCGGAACAAAACAATACGTTCCACGACAATTATCTCGACATCGACTACGACCTCAGTAAGGCTCTCTTCATCGCTACAGCCAACAACATCGGTGCCATCCCCGGCCCGCTCCGTGACCGTATGGAGATGATCGAAGTGAGCGGCTACATCCTCGAAGAGAAGATCGAGATCGCTCACCGTCACTTGCTCCCTCGGGCACTCGAAAATCATGGCTTGTCAAAGAAAAATGTCAAAGTGAGCAAGAAGACCATCGCCGAACTCATAGAGCGTTATACTCGTGAGAGCGGTGTGCGTGAGCTCGAGAAGCGTATCGCCTCTCTCCTCCGTAAGGTGGCAAAGAGGGTGGCGGACATCACGGATAGAGGCGAGGAGATGCCTGTATTCACGATAAAGCCCGAAGACCTGAAGGACTACCTCGGTGCGCCCAAGTACACACGTGATCAGTATGAAGGGAATCGCTATGCAGGCGTTGTGACCGGCTTGGCGTGGACTTCTGTGGGTGGGGAGATCCTCCTCGTGGAAAGTGCACTCAGCCCATCCAAAAATGGACGCATGACCATCACCGGTAACCTCGGTGAGGTGATGAAGGAGTCAGCTCTCCTCGCATTGGAGTACGTGAAAAGCCATGCCGACTTATACGACATCCCCAAAGAAGTGTTTGACTATTGGAATGTCCACATCCACGTCCCCGAAGGAGCGATCCCCAAAGATGGACCGAGTGCCGGCATCACGCTCGTGACTTCGCTGATCTCGACATTTACACAGCGTAAGGTAAGGTCTTCTATCGCCATGACAGGGGAAATAACCCTCCGTGGAAAGGTACTGCCTGTGGGTGGTATCAAAGAAAAGATATTGGCTGCGAAGCGTTCGGGCATCAAGACTATTCTCCTTTGTGAGGAAAACCGAAAGGATATCGAGGAGATCAAGGATGTCTATATCTCCGGACTTGAATTCATCTATGTCACCGATATAAAGGAAGTCATCGAGCATGCTGTGATGGATACCAAGGTCAACCATTCGGTAGATTTGATGAAACACGTGAACCAGTTTAAGAAGTCTTCTGTCGAATGCAAAGACAAGGATAAATAAGGCATTTTCAGCCTTTTATATAAACAAAAAGACCGTCCGGAGGCTACTCCGAGCGGTCTTTTTTATGAAAAACGTAGCATTTTGATCATTTTATTAGCGGTATGCTTTGTTTTTAATTTGTATTTGTTTATATTTGCTATTGACACATGTTAAAATAGAGCAATAATACACTGAAAATGCTTTAGAAAACAGCCTTCGGACTGTTTTTGGTTGGGAGTAGAAAAGCCGTGAGGCATCTCAGCTCTTAATGATAATGATTGATGTTTTAGATTGATTTGTTTCATGGAGTTAGGGAGCTTGAGAAAGAACCCTAACTCTTTTTGTTTCACGCCATCGTGATGGCAGAGACACTGAATGAGTCCGGAAACATTTTTCACAGGAAGAAATAAAACAAAAAAAGAAGTGCCACCCGAAAGGATCGGATGGCACTTGACATTTATATGTGCTTGTCGTACCGAGAAAAATTATTGTGCTGAAGTCTCTTCAGTAGGGACATATCTCTTGTTGAGGAACTCGATGAGCTCAGCAGTGATGTCATACTTCTCGTCCGCAAGAAGGATGTTGTCACTCAATGTGTTGGAGTAGATGATCTGATACTTGTGAATCTCGTTGAAGAGCTTGACTTGTGACATGATGGTGTCTCTGAGGATACGATTCATCTCAAGTTGTTTCTCTTGGAGTTCGAGAGTGAGCTTTTGGTTGAGTCTCTCGAAGTCTTCACGCTTCTTGAGGATACGCATCTGCTCCTTCTCTGCACGCTCTCTGTCGAAGAAGGCGTTGTTTTGCAACTTGCGTTGGAACTCTGCTGCCTCAGCTTCGAGAGCACGCGCTTGCTGATTGAGGGTTGCCTGTGCCGACTCGCTCTTGCGTAGCACCTGCTCGTTGAGGTCACGAGAGAACTCATAGCCACTCAAAAGACTGTCCACATTGACGTAAGCCACAGGGAGTGTCACGACCGAGTCTGTCGAAGAGGAGATGTTGGCATGCCCCTTATTCTCACCCTTGTTGCTGAAGAATAGGATAAAAAGAACAAGGACCGCTACGGCCAAGACAACATTGATGATGGTGTTCAAATTTTTCATATACTCATTTTTCTTAATTAAATCATTTCCATGGACTACCCTCTATCCGAGCAGACACGATCACTCCTCGATGCGGTCGAAGAGGTTGCGGCGTTCTTGCTCCTCAACAGTCTGATAACGATGACACTTCAAGCCCTTCTCTCGGAGCGCAGGCTGATCCTCTACGTGCGAAGAGGGGAACTCCCCCTTCTTGGTGAAGAAGACCCTGAAACCCATCAAAAGCACCACGACACCTACAAGAAGTAGGGTCAATATGAGTAGTTTTGTCATCTTTTTTCGTAATTTTGAGCACAAAGATAAGTTTTTTATCGTGTTACTCAAAGGCTTCACTTTCCTTTTTTGTTTATTTATATCACAAATGATCGAGAAAGTGACATCCTTATGTGACACTTGCGCATCCAAGACAATAATTACGGTTGTCTCGCAAGGGACAGCACAATCATTCATACAAAAAAGTTTGATTTATTATGATTAAACAAGAGCCTCAAATTTTATTTGACTACTTCTACGAGATCACTCAGGTGCCTCGCCCTTCGAAGAAGGAAGGAAAGATCATCGCTTACCTCGAAAACTTCGCAAAGAAGCACAACCTCGAATATAAGAAAGACGAAGTCGGTAACATCGTCATCAAGAAGCCGGCGACTCCCGGCATGGAAGATCGCAAGTCGATCATCATGCAGTCACACATGGATATGGTGTGCGAGAAGAACAGTGATGTGACCTTCGACTTCGAAAATGATGCAATCCGCACGAAGATCGTCGATGGCTGGTTGATGGCTGAGGGAACGACTCTCGGTGCAGACAACGGTATCGGCTGTGCGGCTGAGCTTGCAGTCCTTGCATCAAACGACATCGAGCATGGTCCCATCGAGTGTCTTTTCACTGTGGACGAAGAGACCGGTCTCACAGGAGCTATGGCACTCAAGGAAGGCTTCTTCGACTCTGAGATCCTCCTCAACCTCGACAGTGAGGACGAAGGAGAGATGTTCGTGGGTTGTGCCGGTGGTATGGGTACGTTCGCAGACTTCACCTACGAAAAGATGTACGCTTGCCCCGAAATGCACTACCTCACAGTAGATGTCAAGGGACTTCGCGGTGGTCACTCGGGTGGTGACATCCATGTCGGTCTCGGCAACGCGAACAAGATCCTTGCTCGTTTCCTCTATGGTCTCTATGACATCGTGGACGGATGGACACTGGCTTCGTTCCAAGGCGGTAATCTCCACAACGCCATCCCTCGTGAAGCAAAGGCCATCATCGGTGTGCCCATGTCTCAGAAGGAAGCCGTCGCTGTGTTTGCCAACACCTTCTGCGCAGACGTGCGTAACGAACTTGCGGCAGTCGATCCTGATGTGATGCTCACCATCGGTAGCACAGAGAAGCCTGAGTTCGTCATCGATGATACCACAAAGGATCTCCTCATCTCATCTCTCATCGCTTGTCCTCACGGCGTCATCGGCATGAGCCATGCCATCGAAGGCCTTGTCGAAACATCAACCAACCTTGCATCTGTCAAGATGAAGGAAAACAACAGCATCCTCATCGAGACCAGCCAACGCAGTTCGACCGAATCGCTCAAGCAGATGGTCGGTCAGATGGTGAGAGCGACATTCGAGATCGCCGGAGCTTATGTCTATGAGCGTGATGGCTATCCCGGATGGGCACCCAACATGAACTCTGAGATCCTCAAGATCGCTGAAGAAAGCTATGAGTCACTCTTCGGCAAGAAGCCTCTTGTCAAGGCCATCCACGCAGGTCTCGAATGTGGTCTCTTCAAGGAAAAGTACCCTAACCTCGACATGATCTCTTTCGGCCCTACAATGAGAGATGTACACTCACCTGTCGAAAAGCTTGAGCTCAGCACCGTAGATCTATGGTGGAAGCACCTCTTGGATATCCTTCGCAGAGCACCTAAGAAGTGATCCTTTTACGCAACTAAAACGTAAACCAAGTAATAATGTCAGCACACAGAGACATCCTGCTATCGGGACTGCTCTGTGTGCTTTCTTTTTCATTCATCTCTTGGACAATACCTGCCGACACACTTGATTCAACCCTTTCAGACAATATGAGTCGCATAGTGATGTACAATGTCGAAAACCTCTTCGACACCTTCGATGATCCCGACACAGACGACAAGGACTTCCTACCCGACGGTGCTATGCACTGGGACAAGCCTAAGTACCACGACAAGTTGGGACGCATAGCGCAAGTCCTCTCAGACATCGGAGGATGGGGCTACCCGGGCATCATCGGTCTGTGTGAAGTCGAGAATGCCCTCGTCATCCAAGATTTGCTGAAGCGTCGCGAATTGGCTCGTGCCTCGTACCGCTTCGCCATCACAGAGGGAGGAGACTCCAGAGGCATAGATGTCGCCTTGCTCTGGGACAGCAGGGTGTATCGACGACTGCGCCAGAGAGAGATCCCCGCTTATCCACTCTCGGACAATCGACTTTGGATCGACTATCATGAGAAATTGCCTCGACATGGCGGTCGTCATGCCTTGTGGACGACTCTCAAACACTCACCGACAGGCGAGATCCTTGAAGTCATCCTCGTCCATGCACCATCGAGACGACAAGGCACTCGTTCTACTTCCAAGCAACGCATCAAGGTCATGACCCGCATCCGCAAGATCATAGACGACATTTTGCAGACGACTCCCGACAGACACATCGTACTCATGGGTGACTTCAACGACAATCCCACTGACCGCTCCGTCTCGATGACCCTTCAGGCGAAGACCCCTCACCGTGGAGATAGCATCGACACCTTATCGATATACAATATGTCCATGCTCACCCTCCTTGAGCGACAAGGATCACACCGACATCAGGGTCGGACATGGCTGCCCGATCAGATCATTGTCTCCGGGAGCCTCCTGCACCGAGCGAGCGGACTCCTTCGCGTATCACATCAAGGCACCAAGATATTTGACCCCAAGTACCTCCGTCGCCGTGACGGCAACCCTTTACGCTCTTTCAAAGGCACGCACTATGCCTACGGCTATTCGGACCATTTCCCCGTGTATATAGACATCAGATACTGACCCATGCAAGGCATAAGACTTATATTTGTCGGCAAGACCGATGCCAAGGAGATAGCCACGCTCTGTGCAGATTATCTCAAACGAATCAACAGATTCATCCCCATCGAGGTCATTGAACTACCCGATGTCAAGGCACGCAAGTCCCTCTCTCCCGACGAACAAAAAAAGCGTGAAGGCGATATGATCCTCGAAGCCATCGGCAACCTCGACGAGGCCATACTCTTGGACGAAAAGGGGAAAGAGCTCACTTCCAGAGCCTACGCCGAATGGGTCGAACACAAGATGCAGGTCGTTCCTCGTCGCCTTTGTCTCGTCATCGGAGGGCCTTACGGCTTCTCGGAAGAGGTCTATGCACGCTGTCGGGAACGCCTTTCGCTCAGCAAGATGACCTTCTCACATCAGATGGTACGTCTCTTCCTCATCGAACAAATCTACAGAGCCTTCACCATCATCCACGGTCACCCATACCACCACGACTGACCCTCCACATACGAAGAACTAAAATATCCTACATCATCTTTTCACACAAAGGAGAACACCATTCAAATCGAAGCATGGCTTTCAAGGATGGCAAATTTTAGGCTCACCGGATACATTCTGTCAAAGAGCAGAAAGCATTCTGTCCCGGGACAAAAAACTTTCCGTCCCCTGACGAGATGATCGACCTCGAAGGAGTGTGTATGGATTTGTGTCTGAACTCGTTGATATTTTTTATCTCCCGAAAGATGAGTGGCTTACTCCGTATGTGAGCGTAAATAGCTAAATTTGTGTATTAGTTAGTAATACACCACTATCATACCCTAAAATCAGAGATATGCTATCTTTCTTTCGACACAATGATGGTACGGTCTATGCGATACAGCATACTTCGACCTTTTCGGATGCAAATATCAAGGCTTTGACATGGCTCTTTGACGGAGCAGTCGAGGTATCGGCATCGGACTTGACCCACAACTATATCGGCCCTCGTGCGGAGATGATCACACCTTGGAGCACCACTGCTGTGGAGATCACCCAGACCATGGGTTTGCCGGGGATCGAGCGCATCGAGTTTTTCGTTGCGACAAAGCCTGATACGGCTTATGACCCCATGCTTCTTCGTGCCTATGAGGGCATCCATGAAGGAATATTTGCTCAAGACTTCGAGCCTGCTGCGATCCTCAAGGTGGAGGACATACAGACCTACAACGAAGAGCAGGGCTTGGCCCTCAGCGACGAAGAAATAGAGTACCTCAAGGGCGTCTCTCGTGAGCTCGGTCGTCCGCTCACGGACAGCGAACTCTTCGGCTTCTCTCAGGTCAATTCGGAACACTGTCGCCACAAGATCTTCGGCGGTACGTTCGTCATCGATGGCGAAGAGAAGGAGCGTTCGCTCTTCAAGATGATCAAAGACACTTCGGCAGCCAATCCCAACCGACTCGTATCTGCATATAAGGACAATGTTGCCTTCAACCAAGGGCCACGCATCGAACAGTTTGCACCCTCGGCAGGGGACACTTCGTCGTACTTTGGCACGAAGGAAATAGATACAGTGGTGTCGCTCAAGGCAGAGACGCACAACTTCCCGACAACCGTCGAGCCTTTCAACGGTGCAGCCACAGGGTCGGGCGGTGAGATCAGAGACCGTCTCGCAGGCGGTAAAGCCAGCATCCCTCTCGCGGGGACGGCTGTCTATATGACGTCGTATACGAGGGATGAAGACAAGGATCGTAAGTGGGAACAAAAGATCTCGGCTCGTCCTTGGCTCTATCAGACACCTCAACAGATACTTACGAAGGCTTCGAACGGAGCTTCGGACTTCGGGAACAAGTTCGGCCAACCACTCATCTGCGGTTCGGTCTTGACCTTCGAGCATCAGGAGAACGACCAGACCTGGGGTTATGACAAGGTGATCATGCTCGCCGGAGGTGTGGGCTTTGCGAACAAGCGCGATGCCATCAAGGGCAATCCCGAACCGGGAGAGAAGGTCATCGTCATGGGCGGTGACAACTACCGTATCGGGATGGGCGGTGGTGCCGTGTCTTCGGTGAATACGGGCGAGATGAAAGAGGCTGTGGAGCTCAACGCCATCCAACGCTCCAACCCCGAAATGCAGAAGCGTGTGGCCAATGTGGTGCGTTCGCTTGCAGAAAGTGATGACAACCCCATCATCTCCATCCACGACCACGGTGCAGGGGGGCATCTCAACTGCCTCTCGGAACTTATCGAAGCCACCGGTGGACACATCGACATGGATCGCCTTCCGGTGGGCGACCCTACCCTTTCGGCAAAAGAAATCATCGGAAATGAGAGCCAGGAACGTATGGGACTCCTTGTCAAAGAGAAAGACATCGAGCGCATGCGCAAGATCGCTGAGCGTGAGCGTGCTCCGTTTTACGTTGTCGGAGAGACCACCGATGATATGGCTCTCGTGTTTGAAAAAGATAATGGAGAGAAACCCATCGACCTCTCTCTACAACATATGTTTGGCAGTGCGCCCAAGACGATCATGACGGACAAGACCGTCGAAGCGACTTTCGCTACTCCCGAGTCTAAACTCTGTGGCGAGGACTTCGGTAAGCAGGTAGAGACCGTGCTACGTCTTGAAGCTGTGGCTTGTAAGGATTGGCTCACAAACAAGGTGGACCGCTCCGTCACCGGCCGTGTGGCTCGCCAGCAGTGTCAGGGTGAGCTTCAGCTCCCTCTCTCCGACCTCGGTGCGATGTCGCTCGACTTCAGAGGCAATAGCGGTATAGCGACCTCTGTGGGGCACGCTCCTGTCGTTGCACTTGCCAATCCTGCCGCAGGCTCACGTATGGCGATCGCCGAAGCCCTCACGAACCTCATCGGAGCTCCGATCCAAGGTGGTATGGAGGCGATCTCACTATCGGCCAACTGGATGTGGCCTTGTCGCAATGCCGGTGAGGACGCGCGTCTTTATGAAGCGGTAGAGGCTTGCTCAGACTTTGCCATCGAGCTTGGCATCAACATCCCGACGGGTAAGGACTCTCTCTCCATGACGCAGAAGTACCCCTCGGGAGACAGAGTACTTGCCCCCGGTACACTCATCGTCTCCGCTGCCGCAGAGACTGCCGATGTGCGTAAGATCGTCGGCCCTGTCATCAAGGATGTGAAGGGGAGTGCCCTCATCCACATAGATATGTCATTCTGTAAAGCATCTTTGGGTGGCTCGGCATTCTATCAGACTTTGGGCTATGTCGGTGGCGATACGCCCGATATCATGGACTCCGAATACTTCGCTGATGCTTACCTTGCCGTGCAAGGTCTCATCTTCGATGGTAAGGTCTTGGCGATCCACGACATCTCCGCAGGTGGTCTCATCACTACTCTTCTTGAGATGACCTTTGCGAATACCAAAGGTGGTCTCGACGTCACTCTTCCTGCGACTGATATTGACCTGCGCACCCTTCTCTTTGCGGAGAATCCAGGTGTCGTCCTTCAGGTGACAGACCCCAAGGCGGTTATGGCTCGTCTCGAAGAAGCCGGTGTGGGTTGCCCACAGATCGCCACCCTTTCGCCCGACCGTCGCCTCAAGATCTCCGCTAAGGGCAACGACATCACTCTCGATATCGATGCACTCAGGGATGTGTGGTACGAGGCTTCGAAACGAATGGAGCCCTATCAGACCAATCCTGCTCAGGCTACCGAACGTGCGAAGAACTACTTCCACCAACCCCTGCAATATCAGTTCGGTGCCAACTTCAAGGGCACGCTCGAAAGCTATGGCAAGACCCGAGACCGCAAGGAGCGTTCGGGCATCACTGCCGCCATCGTGAGAGACAAGGGGACCAATGGTGAGCGTGAGATGGCTTATTCGCTTCACCTTGCCGGCTTCGATGTCAAAGATGTCCACATGACCGACCTCATGACGGGTCGTGAGGATCTGTCCGAAGTGCAGATGCTCGTCTTCTGCGGTGGCTTCTCCAACTCTGACGTCCTCGGTTCTGCCAAGGGCTGGGCGGCAGGCTTCCTCTACAACGAAAAGGCAAAGGCAGCTCTCGATGCGTTCTACAAGAGAGAGGACACCCTCTCCCTCGGTATCTGCAATGGCTGTCAGCTCCTCGGAGAACTCGGGCTCCTCTATCCCGATCACGAGAAGAAACACCGTATGGTGCACAACGATTCGGGACGATTTGAGTCAGGCTTCGTCTCCCTCGAGATACCTGCCAACGATAGTGTTATGTTCGGCAGTCTAAGCGGACAGAAGATTGGCGTATGGATCGCTCACGGCGAAGGGAAGTTTGACCTCCCATACAGCACCGACAAGTACAATGTCGTCGCAAAGTACGTCTACGATGCTTATCCCGCCAACCCCAACGGTTCGCCCGAAGGTATCGCAGCCCTCACCAGCACGTGCGGTCGCCACATTGCCATGATGCCACACCCCGAGAGGTGTATCTTCCCATGGCAGTGCGGACACTACCCCGAGCATGAAGGCATGGATGTGACCCCATGGTTTGAGGCCTTTGTCAATGCGTTTGACTGGTGCAAGACTCATAAGAAATAAGACCTAAAAGATACAAGGATGTTGCTCAACTACATCTGGATATCGTTCTTCTTAATCGCCCTTGTCGCTGCGGTCTTTCAGACCGTGGTGACGGGCGATTCTGCTGTATGGGGAGCGATCGTGGAGAATATATTCGCTTCGGCGAAGACAGGCTTTGAGATCTCTCTCGGGCTCACCGGTGTGCTCACTCTGTGGCAGGGTTTGCTTAAAGTCGGCGAACGCAGTGGTATGGTCCCGCGTATGTCGAGAGCCACTGCGCCATTCTTCAAGGTACTCTTCCCTGATATACCTGCGGGACATCCCGTCAATGGGACGATGCTCATGAACTTCTCGGCCAACCTCCTCGGACTCGACAACGCAGCCACCCCTCTGGGGCTGGAGGTAATGCAACAGTTGCAGAAGCTCAACGAAGACAAGGAGCGTGCATCGAATGCCATGATCATGTTCATCTGCATCAACGCCTCCGGCCTCACGATCATCCCTATCACGATCATCATGTATCGCATACAGATGGGAAGCGCATCCCCCTCCGACATCTTTCTGCCCATACTCCTTGCCACAGGAGCAAGTACCTTGTCCGCAATCCTCATGGTGGCACTCCGTCAGCGGATCAACCTCCTACGGAAGGCTTTCGTCATCCCGGCACTCATCTTTGCAGGTCTCATAGGTCTGCTCTTCTATGCCTTCAATAATGTCCCCAAAGAGGCCCTTACCCACTACTCTACCCTCACCTCACACATCATCCTCTTCGGCTTCATCTGCCTATTCATACTCTCAGGGATGATTGCCCGGCGCAACGTATATGAGGACTTCATCGATGGGGCGAAAGATGGATTCAAGACTGCTGTCACGATCATCCCTTACCTCGTCGCCATCCTTGTTGCCATAGGCGTCTTCAGAGCATCCGGGGCTATGGATGCCGTCATGTCAGGGGTCTCCTCCGGAGTGGGAGCCTTGGGCTTCGACACGTCTTGGGTCGATGCTCTGCCCACCATGCTCATGAAACCTCTCAGTGGAGGAGGAGCAAGAGGTTTGATGATCGATGCGATGCAGACCCATGGTGCCGACAGTTTCGTAGGACGCCTTGTCTGCCTTGTCCAAGGCGCCAGTGACACCACATTCTACATCATTGCTCTCTACTTCGGTAGCATCGCCATCAAGCGCACTCGCTACACCCTCGGGATCTCACTCATTGCCGATCTCATCGGCATTGTCACAGGGATATTCCTTTGCTACATATTCTTTGGGTAAAACGAATTTGAGGGGGTATCTACCGCCGGAGTATATACGCTGAGCATATCGGATAAGGATGTGTCCGGACACTGAAGCGACACAACCCTTGTCTCCGATGAGAAAGCTGAGTTTTTTATCTCTATCCAAAACTCTCTTCACTTGATTATAATTCGGACACTACCCGTGACACATAGGTTATCGTTCGACTTAGAAGACTCAGATTTGAGGTCTTTAGGCACATCACTTTCATTTCTGTCATCAGAGTTTTTTGCCCATTGAGACAACCAAACAAAGAGGGTGTGACAAAATCTTCGTTTTGCCACACCCTCTTTATTATTCGGTATCGAGAGATCAATAGTCGAAGGATAGGGATACCATCATCCTTTTGGTGTCAAACTCTCCCAAGCCTTTGATGGCTGCAAAGTCGAGCTTAAAGTTGTAGAACTTCACACCTATACCACCGGTCCATGCGCTGGTGGACTGACTGCCATACTGATACCCTGCGCGAAGGCTGACCATCTTAAAGATAACATATTCCGCACCGATATTGGCCTGATATAGAGGCTTGGATGCCAAGAATGAGTATCTTCCACCAAGGGTGAGATTAAGCTCACGATTTTCAGAGAATGCAGAGCCAAGGTCTCCTGTGAGTTCAACTCTCGAAGGAAGAGCAAAAGCATCCTTCGAAGAGAAGGAGATAGGAGCTCCAAGATCTGACACACGAGCTGCGATATTCAAGTACTTTGCAGCACTATTATTGAAGCTCATAAAGTAGTTGGCTCCAAGGCTGAATGTACCTGTCATGGCAGTCCTGCCTGTGTAACTCTGGACAAAGGATCCGGATGCAAACGCAGACAACTGATCGTTGAAACGGAAAGCATATCCCAAGTCAGCCGTCCAGTCAAACGGAGAAACCTTCTTACCCGGTGTACCGAACTGATCCTTGACGGATGGAAGGGTGAGCCCACCCTGGTAGCGGAAACCTGCATATACGACATGGCGGTTGTGGAACTTCCATCCTGCAGTGGCCATCCCATTCAACAGTCGCCCTTCGACCATATTCATCTTGGGGAACAAAAGTCCGCTGGCAGAGACCGTCAGCTTCTTATCTGTCTGGAAGATGGAAGCGGGGTTTACATAGAGATAACTTCTGTCTGTATGAGTCAATGACACTCCACCCATCGCTGCAGCACGAGCATCAACAGGTGTCTCTAATACAGGAAGACTTTGAGCCATCGCCTTGGGTGCAGAGAGAAATCCCATCGCTGCGAAAGAGATCGCTCCTATGATATATTTTATCTTCATATCTTTTATGATTATTGATACAGTTGAGAATATTTACGATCTACGATTATCTCTTTTGTACAGTTCTTTCGAAAGGCTTGTTACCTACATTGACTCTCAGGATATATGTGCCCGGAGCGATCTTTTTTGTGTTGATCTTTGCAAGACCGGTATGATCAGCAGGTACTTCCTTATCAAAAACGACTGCGCCTGTAGGACTCTGCAAGACGATGCGAGCCTTTTTGTGAGACGGATTGAGCCAAACATTCAGCTCTTTTTGCATCGGAAGAGGCCATACGGAGTAAACATCAAGAGTAGGATCTTCGACCACAGTGACAATGAAAGAAGCTGTAGACGACATGTGTCCGTTGCTTACCTCTACGGATATCGTTGCACGTCCGGGCTTGTAACCCTTGATCGTAACCTTACCTGTTTCGTCAACATCTGCCGAAGCAACAGAGCCATTGGAAGAAGAGGCTTTGTACGTAAATGTCAGGTACTCTTGAGGAGCGACATACTCTGCAAGGTTGAGAGAAAGAGCGGTTTCTTTGGTCCCTATTGTTGGGGTTGGGAACGCTTTGACAAACTCAGGCTCAGCCACAGTGATGATTCTGAAAGGAATAGAGTATTCAGAAGAGCCTCCAAGTTCGTCTGTGAGAGTAATCTTGAACGAATATTCTCCTGCAGGAGAGAGTGGACGGATAGTGATTTTCAAACCTTCGCCGGTCTGTGTCACTGCGATAGAGTTACTCTTATCCTCCAACTTATATTTCCACTTGTGCCCATCTATTTCTGATACATTAAGGAAGTATTCAGCTTTTCCCAGGATATTGAGAAGGACAAGAGGACTTTGTGGCAGGTTAGTGATCACAGGAGGATTATTCTTCTTTGTCTTTACAGAAATGAATGAAGGCGTAGAAGCTATCATCCAACGGTCTATGGCGACAAGCGCAAAGTGATACTCCTTATCCGGAGTCAATTTCTTTACAGAGAAAGACATCTCATCATTGAGAGAGAGCCCTCTACCTCCAAGAAGAGGATTGGTCAAGAGAGCACCTTCTTTTTTGTAGTTGTTCGCATCAAGAGGCTTGGCAGACATATAAAGAGCATACTTGGCAGGTGTGCCATCATCTTCATCCTTGGGGACATTCCAGTAGAGTGTGATTTCTTGAAAATCGACACTTTCCTTGATTTTCTTGTCGTTGAATTTTGGAGATTCGGGAGCTTTTTGTCTGTTTTCAAGCGTCAAAGCGGCATAAGCATCAACGTAACCTGCCCCCAAACGACCTGCAGCTGAAGGATTTTCCTTGTCGATGTCAACCGGTAGAACGGATGCGAACAAACGAATCTTTAAGTCTTCATTGGTATATCCGGGGCCACCAAAGTGAGATGCTATAAGAGCAGCAACACCTGAAGCATGAGGACATGCCATGGATGTACCTTGATAATATGTGTACCAGTCACTTACATTGCTAGCATTTTTATCAGTAGTACTTAGGACACCCGCTCTTGTACCATATAGCATCTGATCGCCACCAGGAGCTGAGATATCTACCCAGTCACCATAATTGGAGTAAGTCGCTCTCTTAAAGTTGGTACCGATTGCAGAAACGGCTATACAACCTTCATAGGCTGAAGGTTGGCTTGTAAATTCCAATCCGTCATTACCGGCAGCAAAAAGGACGACCCCACCCTTCATTGGGGAGTCCGGTCTTTGATTACCCTTCCCGTCAGTACCGGCATATTTTACGAAATAGTCGATCGCAACCTTTAAAGACGCCGGAGTCGCAAATACCCCTGAACGATAAGGATATCCCCAAGAGTTTTGAGAGATGATAGCTCCATTGTCGGCACCATACTTGATTGCAGCCGCACCATTGCCACCTTGTGCACCCTCGCGGAAGATTGCAGCTGACATGATGCGGACACCGGTATTAGGATCTCCGTTACCTCCGGCTACTCCGGCTACTCCGACACCATTGTTATTTTTTGCAGCGATGGTACCTGCAACGTGTGTACCATGAGCATCTTCGTCCGGACGCAGATCTCCTTGATTGGTAACAAAACAGTATCCATTGATGTCATCGATGAAGCCATTCTTGTCATCATCCACACCGGGAGCTCCATTCAGCTCGGCTTGATTTACCCACATATTATCTGCAAGATCAGGATGATCTACGTCCACCCCTCCGTCCACGACGCAGACAATAACATTGGGCTTACCCGTAGAGATTTCCCAAGCCTTGAAAAGATTGATGTCAGAGCCCATAACTCCAGATGGGACACCGGCACCTACATTGTTGTAGTGCCACTGTTCCTTCAAAAGAGGGTCATTGAACGGCATTTTTGAGTCTCGTTTAAGATAGTCTTCCGTAGCACCTAACAAGTCTGTAAATCTACGAGGCTGATTGGCAGAAGCAAGAACAACTACCGGATTGAACTCTACAATCTCCACGCCTTCTACGTTATCGAGAGCCTGCATAGCTCCGGAAACCTCTACCTCTTTGTCAAAATACACTGTGAACCATAGGTGAAGACCTTCTTTTCTGGTTCTTTCCTCAAACTCACCTGCAGGAGGGAACAACCTTGTCACACTTTTGGCTCTGATGCTTTGAAGGGCTGCGCCCATAGGAGAAGGCACACTGTTTAGTTGTACTTCTCCAAATTGTGCCTGGATCAGACTCTGTTCGACCTCATCAGTTATCTTGATGATAACTTCTCCGGGGACAGCCGCTCCCGGAGGGACATCATACTTCTTCAACGAAGATGTAGATAATAGGTGTGGTTGGCCGTTTTGTTCGCCGTTATCCAAGAGGTGAAGTTCTCTTTCGTTTTGGCAACCACCTATCGCCAATAGTCCGGAGAGAACGCTCAGCAAATATAATTTTTTCATGATGTTTTTAGTCCTTTAGTGAAAAGTAGATAGAGATATCCCCACCGAAGAGGATACAGTGTACTCTGCTACACTCCCGGTGGGGATATCTAAACTATCTCATTTATACTTTTGCGTATATAAATGATTTACAGAATCAAAGATCCTTAAAAGAAAAACGATTTTGAATATTATTCGCTTGAGTTTTTGATACAGTGGCCATTTTTGCCTCAAGTTTAGCCTTTACCTGTGCCTTATCTACACCTAAGTAGTATTTGCTGAGACGAGAAACTTTGGCTTTTGAAGCACCTGCTTCATACCACAATGCCAACTGAAGTGATGGTTCTCCAGGATTCACATCGCTGAATCTTACAGTTCTGAGGAATAGCACGAAGTCGTCTGCAGTCACATACAAGAATTTTCCATCTTGTTCTTTTTCATTCGCAGTAAAGCCTTCCTTATCCTTGAGAGCGATAAATTCTTTTGTAGGCACGTAAGCACCGTCAGGACGCAACCACATCGCGTAATTGATCTTATCTTGAGTAAAGATCTGAGCAAACTGAGTCAAGCTTTGTAGAAGAGCTGGATCAAGACCTTGATCACCTGTCTTGTGGTAGTATGTCACTACATCCTTAGGTTCTTCTTTACCGACTTCACCTTGTTTAACGAAAGTTTGGTAATAAAGTTCCTCAGGCACACTTCTATTTTTACCATCCTGATCTTTCTTATAGCCACGTCCTTCCATGAATGCAACGATATCTTTCACCTTCTTATCAGGCTTATCCAACAAATCCTTGAGGAAATATGGGAACTTGCTGAATGTAGGATAGTCTTTATCTTGGATATAGTAGCGCTCAAATATGACACCGTACACAATAGAACCATCCTCTTGAGCTTCCTCGAGAATAGAAGCACGTAGTCTCTTTTCTGAGTTTTGGTACACAAGCTTCTTCTCTGCAGACATATCTTCCATGTAAGCAAAGCCTTCCTTCTTAAGAGTTTCGATGAAAGCTCCTTCTGCAACTCTCTCCCATGTGTCTGCGACCATAGCAATGAGTTCCCAAGTCATAGGATTATTGAGAGGGATGACATAAGAGGCATTGATAAAGCCTTCTGCCTCAGGAATCACTGTCAACATACCTGGCTGAGGGCCGAAGAAACCTTGAGATGGTTCACTGAATCTGATGACGATAGAGCCTCTTGCAGCTTCCATTTTCGCACGTTGATAAATGCTCATTTCAGTGTCAATGATAGGGAAGTAAACAGTACTAACCTGGTTTGCAGCTTGAACCACCTTGACAGCCTTTGTTTCAGCACCGACCCTGATATAGATCTTAGCTTCGCGTGCAGCATCAGTCTTGTTGGGGGCTACATCAGCCTTCACAAACTCACCCGCTTTAGTCGCCTTGAGCCAATCTACTTCTTCAGTTTCCATTGCCCATGTTCCACCATTGGTTTCTACTGCAATGAAGAATTGTCCACCATGAGCAGGAGCTTCAACTGTTTCGGAAGAAACATTGATGAAGATCTTTGATGCGCTCTGAGTCACTGCAATCTTTTCGACAAGACCACCGGCATAGACAACAACCTCAGCCTTACGGTCTTTTCCGAGCGTATTAGCTTCAGCACCGACAACGATACCTTCACCCTTACGAGTAGCGGTGAGCCATGTAGCATTGGTAGACACGTTCCACTTGGGTTGGTTAGTAGTCACTTGTACTTGAGCCTCTGTAGGGGTCTGTGCTTGATTGTTTAGAGTCAAAGCTTGGGTAGACAGAGAGAGTGTAGGTTCTTCAGGCCCGTCATCTTTGGGCTGACAAGAAACACTTACCAAGCTCGCAAGAACAACTGCTGAGAATACAGCAAGAAAGTTTTTCAGCTTCATAATCTTGAGATTTTAAGTTAGTAAAAAAACATTTTAGGTAATAAAAAATTCTGCTTGTTTTATATTCAATTGAACATCTGTCAAAATCAGTCTATATCCACCAAAATCACGTTGATGAGTATATCAGAATGTAATCTAAAAGCGCTTCAAGTATTAATTTCTGCTCATAAATTACGGTAAATATTTTCTAATAAACAAACTTTTCGACCTTTAAGATACTACACGAACCTGATGAAATAAGTCTTCACTCCATCATAAGCGATCCCAACACAACTAAACAAAAATCAATAAAACATTATAAAACAAGCATATAACAAACCAAAACAACATTCATTCGCAATATAAGGATGGCAAAGACCACATTAACAAAAAGTTTTTCCGAAGGCGTTTTTTAGAGACTTTATCTTCCTGTCATATACTCATCAGAAGGGTCCTCTTTCAAAAAAGGCTCAGCTGTAACCGGGTCTTCATCACCCATTCCTCAATGTGGCAATAAGTAGCCTTGGGGGTGTCCTAAGAATGAATACTTTACATCCACAACAAGAAAAATAATTTTGTAACTTTGCGAATAACCCCTTTGTACGGAGAGGGGAGATACAAAATAATAGGAAAGAAAGGTTTCAACGACATGACAGACAGACATTCTGTTGCGCCTGAACGTTGCCCTCACCTATCGACATTGATGCCCGAACTGTGGGCGCTCCTTGATGAAAGAGAGCGCGAGCAACTCTTGATCGGTGTATCTTTTTATGTCTTTCAGAAGGGTGAGGTGATCTTCGAGGTGGACTCGACCCCCAAGTACTGCTACATCCTTGCCAAGGGGCAGGTAAAAATAAGCAAGGATGGCATCGGCGAAAAGAGCCAGATATTGAGGATGATCCGTCCGTTGGACTTCTTCGGTATACAAGCTTACTTTTCGGGTCAAAACAATTCGAGCAATGCTGTGGCGATCTGCCGTAGTATGGTCTGTATATTGCCGATACACGTCCTTGAAAGCATCATATTGTCGAATGCAAGGGTAGGTCTCTTTTTCATTCAGAAGTTGGCCCGAAAGCTCTTTGAGACCGATCAACTCACCATCTCCTTGGCACAGAAGCACACGAGAGGTCGACTGGCAGAGTCACTCCTCATGCTCAAGGCGAAATATGGTCTCGAGCCCGACAATGCGACCATCAGCATCTATCTCTCTCGTCAAGAGTTGGCCGATCTATCGAACATGACGGCAAGCAATGCCATCAGGACGCTTTACTCATTTGAAGAAGAGCAGGTCATCGCTCTGGATGGGCGTAAGATCAAGATCATGGATGAGGACAAACTCAGAGAGATCAGCAAGATGGGCTGACATCGCTATCCTCCCTTAACCACTGCTCCCGGCACCAATGACTATGACCACAAGCGCAGACATCAACAACAGTGCGACCTATCAGCTGGCCAACGCTCCGATACCGAAGTTGCTGAGATCGTATGCCATACCCGCTGTGGTCGCCACGATGGTGAATTCGCTGTACAACATCGTGGATCGTATGTTCATCGGTCATGGGGTAGACAGTCTTGCGATATCGGGTCTTGCGATCACCTTCCCTATCCTTATCTTCCTTCAGGCCTTCGGACTACTCATCGGTGTGGGGGCTGCTTCTCGCATCTCTATCCTCTTGGGGCAAAAAGAACACGAGAAGGCCGAAAATCTCCTCGGCAACGCCTTCGTCCTCTCTGTCCTCCTCTCTGTCTCGACGATTGCGCTTTGTATGATCTTCCTCGACCCGCTGTTGAGGAGCTTCGGTGCAAGTGATGTCACACTTCCCTATGCAAGAGAGTACTTGGAGATAGCACTACCGGGGAACATCTTTGCGAACCTCTGCTTCGCCTACAACTCGGTGATGAGGGCTTCGGGCTATCCCACAAAGGCCATGAAAACTATGATCCTCGGTGCTGTGCTCAACACGATCTTGGACTTTGTCTTCATCTTCATCTTCGATATGGGGATCAGAGGTGCCGCTGCAGCTACGGTGATAGCCATGTTTGTGGGGATGTGCTATGTGATGTCACACTTCTTGCAGCAGGACAGCCTCGTGAAACTCAAGTCGAGGTACTTCAAGCTCAAGAAAGAGTACGTCATCGCCATCGTATCGATAGGTATGGCACCGTTTGCGGTCCAATTTTCGAGCAGTATCGTCTCCGTGATCTTCAACAAAGTCATCTACACCCATGGTGGCGACTACGGTATGGGAGCTTACGGTATCCAAAACAGTTACGGTATGCTCATCGTGATGCTCATGCTGGGGGTGTCTCAGGGGATGCAACCCATCGTAGGCTTCAACTATGGAGCCGGACAGATCGATCGCATGAAAGAGGCCTTTTGGCGTTCGTCTCGCGCCAACCTCATCATCGGACTCGTGGGCGTGGCCTTGGCTCTTCTCATTCCCGAAGTCATTGCCAAGGCCTTTACCGACGATCCCAAGATGATCGACATCTCCGCCGATGCTCTCCGACTGGTGATGTGGGCACTGTGGGGTGTGGGCTTTCAAGTCTCGGCAACACAGTTTTTTCAAAGCATCGGTCATGCCAAGAAGTCCGTCTTCCTCTCCATATCGAGACATGCCTTCTTCCTCGTACCCATCCTCCTCATCCTACCGAATTATATCGGTCTCACAGGGGTGTGGCTCTGCTTCCCCATCGCCGATGTGGGGGCGGCTACCCTATCCTCAATACTGATCTATCGTTTCATGAAACGTCTCCCGACGACCCCGACTCCTGAGATCTGACGGACGAAAGGCGGAGGGTGACACCTAAATTATATGTACAAACATTTTTTCTTTCGAACACTGTCAAAATAAGCCATGCACGTATTTCTACTCTCACTCATAGGTCAGACGATATTCAACCTCCTGCTGTTGCTCTTACTTTTCAAGGCGACGAAAAAAGGCGAGCTCATGCGCCGTGCAGGTATAGGTCTGCTCGCTGTCGAGTATCTCGTCTTTGTCACCCTCTTCGCTGTCAGAACTCACTTGTCCGAAGAGACGATCAAACATATCCTCAGGGTCTTCAACAACTACTATGTCGGGCTCATGATCTACCTCTTCTTCACAGGAATGGTCTTTCTGGGGATCTACCTGCTCAGCTTCTTCTTCGTGCGTGAGAAGGAGGCTCGCAAGCCGATCAAGAAGCGTTGGTACCGTCATGCCTTCCTCGTGATGATCCCCGTGACCGTCCTCCTATGCCTTTGGGGACATTACAATACCATTTCGCCCAGGATCGTCCGCCATGAGGTACACCTCCCTCGCACGGCACAGACACCGGACAGTCTGAAGGTCGTCTTCGTCTCTGACACACACATCGGAGAGATCATCAGCCTCAAGAACATACAACATCTCCAAGAGATGGTACGACGAGAAGATCCGACATTCGTCCTCATGGGTGGAGACATCCTTGACTACTACACATCCTATGCACACTTGCCCGGGATAACAGAAACGATGCGTGGACTACACGCAGATCCATCGAAAGTCTACTATGTCAATGGCAACCATGAATACTACTATGGCAGAGAGGAAAAGGAAGCATGGTTCAGAAGTCTCGGGACATTCCTCAAAGACTCCGTGGTGGCAGTCGCCCCCGATGTCTACCTCATCGGCAGGGATGACCACATGAACAAAGAAAGGGCTTCGCTCGCCTCCTTGAAGAGCCACGTACCCTCCGGAGCTGTGACCATCGTCCTTGACCACCAACCTAAAAATGTCATCGAAGAGCGTGAAGAAGGTATTCACCTTGCCCTGCACGGCCATACCCACGATGGGCAGTTCATCCCATTCAAATGGGTTGTCGGAGCAGCATTCGAACAGTCATACGGACTATACTCTAAGGGCAATACGACCTACTGTATCTCATCGGGCTATGGTGTGGCAGCCTCTACATTCAGGGTCGGCACCCGCTCGGAGATCGTCGTGCTGACGCTCTACTTCGACAAGTAGAGCATGACATAAAATTACTGCTCCAAACTAAGAGTATATAATCCTCAAAAAAAGGTCGTATGACTTGATGTAACAAGTCATACGACCTTTGTCATCAAACTTAACGACTTTTTTCAATACACCCAAAGGATATATTTGTAGTGGGATTTACTGCACCTCCGTGAGGTATCGCCAGTACTTTTTAGGCATGTGTTGGCGTTGGAGTCGGAGGTTGATGCGTTCGCGGATGGTGGTACTTTTGAAGTACTCTTTCCAGAGCTTTTGGAAGAAGAGTTCTTCGTCCGATAGTTTTTCATCCTCTATTTTTCCGCTCTTGAGAGCCTCGAGATCTTTCTCAGAGAAAGAAATATATCGGACACTCGACTTGTCGTAGTAGAGTCCGGAGTTTCGTTTGGTGTCGTAGATGATCCACTGCTGATCCGCATAGCGAGCCTCGAAATGAGGGGTGATGAGCGATAGGACATTATACTCGGGAGAAATGGGGGCGAAGTATATGTCGTCGGCAGTCCGCTGAAATCGGACAAACTGGATGAGTTTCCTCGACTCTCCGGCAACCTTCTTGGCGATCTCCTTGACCCGCACGATGTCGGCATCTCCGAAGTTCATCTCGAAGCCTTCGGGGCCGTCTATGATCTTACAGATGTATCTGAAAAGAAGCATCTCCACCTCGGGGAGTTCGGAGAGCCACACCAGCAGGAGCATATTTTGGGCAATCTTGGAAAGTTTTTTCTCCAACCCTACCCACACTCGTTTGGACTTCCGGGGATCTGTCTTTATCACATAAGAAGCCTCCACAAGAAGCGGTCGCTGAGCAGTGGCCGTGATGATGTCATCGGGACGTATCTTGTACTCGTAAGCGAAGAAGACACAGCACAGCAGGCCATCAAGGGTCTTGTCGTAGACAAAAAGTGTCATCCCTGATTATTCTCCAAAATTGAGGGGAAGTTGCATGGCTTTGGACAACACCTCCTGCACCTTCTTCTGTGAGACTTGCTTGCGCACGTATTCGGGCGTGACTTCGTTGATCGTCCTCATCGGGAGGTCGCGACAAACTATGAAATACTGCGCCCTCTTCATAACGACACCCATGCGTTTGAGTTGGAAGGAACTGAGCGTACCGAATCTCCGCGAGGCGAGGATGAGTTTGGCAGAGTTGACTCCGATACCGGGGACTCTCAAGATAACTTCGTAGGGAGCGGTGTTGAGATCGACGGGGAAGTATTCGGGGTGACGGAGAGCCCAGCCCATCTTGGGATCGACATCCAAGTCCAAGTCGGGATGGAGGTCGTCGACGATCTCTCGGGCATCGAAGTGATAAAATCTCATGAGCCAGTCGGCTTGATAGAGACGGTTCTCTCTCACAAGTGGCGGAGCCGGGAGCACGGGAAGACGGTTGTCCTTGGTATTGACCGGAATGTAACCGGAATAATAGACTCGCTTGAACGAGGGACGTCGGTACAATGCCGAAGCAAGCGTGAGGATCTGCTTGTCGCTGTCCGGCGTGGCACCGATGATGACTTGGGTACTCTGACCGGCGGGGACAAACTTGGGAGCGGATCGGTACTTCTTTCGCTCTTCGATGCTCTCCAACATCCCTTGTTGGATGAAACGCATGGGAGCGAAGACACCGGCATAGTCCTTCTCGGGCGCAAGGAGTTTGAGATTTTCTTCGGAGGGGATCTCGAGATTGACACTCATACGATCGACATAGGTCCCTGCCTTGGAGACGAGTTCTTGGCTCGCCCCCGGGATGCTCTTCATATGGATGTAGCCGTTGAAGCGGTGGACTTCTCGAAGAAGTTTGACAGTGCGTAGCATCTGCTCCATCGTGTAGTCGGGATTGCGTATGACACCCGAACTGAGGAAGAGCCCTTCGATATAGTTGCGACGATAAAATTCAATCGTGAGGTCGGCCAACTCGTCGGGCGTAAACATCGCTCTACGAACGTCGTTGCTCCTCCTGTTGGTGCAGTAAGCGCAGTCGTAGATACAGTGATTGGTAAGAAGGACCTTGAAGAGAGAAATACAACGACCATCGGGGGTGAAGCTGTGACAAATACCCCAGCCCGAGGTGGTCCCGACACCACCCTTGGCATTGCGACGAGAGGAGCCACTCGATGCGCAGGAGACATCGTATTTGGCGGCTTCGGCAAGAGTTTTCAGCTTCTCTATTGTACTTTCATTCATCGGGGGAGGAGGGTATTTGTTTCGGATGACACCGATACAAAAATAGCCCAAATTCCGATAAAATACCACCGAGAGGAAAAATACTTTTGCCGTCTTTTCCCACCCCTATCCGGAAGCCATTATCTATATGTGAGTTGTATCAAAGGGTATCTTCGGACGGATGCTCAAAGAATGAGAAGTGTACCGAACCGTACTGTTTGAGTTTGACAAAACAAGGGTGTTCGCTGAAATCATAAGTACCGGGATGCTCAAGGATGAAGAGACCATGAGATGCCAGAAGGGTACCACCCATGATGAGATCGGGCAGGGTATCGAGATTGTCTATGGCATAGGGAGGATCGGCGAAGATGAAGTCAAAGCGTTCGCCCACTTGGTTGGAGATGTACTTGAAGGCATCTCCCTTGATGAGCCGATAATTGGAGTCCTTGAGTTCGCCCAAGACCTTGCGTATAAATGCACAGTGAGCATGATCCATCTCAACCCCGACGACGGTGTGGCAGCCTCTCGAAAGCAACTCAAGGCCTATACTGCCCGTACCGGCAAAGAGGTCCAAAGCCTTGGTTTCTTCCCAATCGATGGAGTTTTCGAGAATGTTGAACAAGTTTTCCTTCGCAAAGTCTGTCGTAGGACGGGCTTTGAAGGTCTTTGGCACCGCAAAACGACGGTGTCCGTACTTACCACGTATTATTCGCATAAGTTGTCGAGGATAAATTCGGGAGGGAGTTGGAGCTTGCGGTCAGAGACGACCTTTGGATCGGCGATGAGGCCATGATAGGTGTTAAGGCTCAGATGTCTGATGGATGTCCCAAGTTTCTCCATAGGCACCTCGACATCCTTTGCGGGGTGCGTGTAGAGGCAGAGGTGATCACTTGTGGGATCGAGATCGAACTGTCGCCAGACTGCAGTGACAAAGTAAAGGACATCCATCGCCTGAGGAGTATCGAACCTATTGGCGAGAAGGAGTTGCCCGTTCCTTGCCAGCGTGATGTCCGTATAGCCATTACCAAGAATGACCATGACCACTGCGGGATGCACACGACGGGTATAACGCATGGCTACGGCAATGAGTGGACGCTGAAGATGATCGAAACGTGGGAAGGCAAACGAACGCTGACAAAACTCGTACAAGTCTGAGCGTACGGCCGTCTCTATCGTCGCAGGTGTATCATTGAGCGGAATGGAGAGGACGTGCTTCCCGTCGGTATCGAGACTGGAGACGACCCAATCGTTCGACGATGCGACAGGCTTGAGGTCCGTAGGTACGAGGGTATAACCCGAACCATCATCGGCAAAGACCCGCGTCGTCTTGAAAGGCAAAGATAACGTCGGATATGAGAAGAATACAGACTTCAATGACTCGACCATATCTCCTCCCTCAAAGGGGATGAAAGCCACTTTACTCTCTTCGGGCTTCTCTCTGTGAAATCCACAAAAAGAAAGTCCATCCGCAGTGATGCGGATGGACGTATCCAGGCTGAGAGCCAGTGTTTCTTCGTACTTTAAGTCCTCCGCGAGCCATCTGGAGCTGTCTATGTCTTTTCGTATCATAGCAGTGCAAGGGGACTTAGGTATAAGTTTATCATGAACGAAGCAACGGAAGGAGATTTTTTACTCCCAGTTACCTGCGTTGTTGTTGACCTCCTTGAGTGAGCCGACCTTAAGACCGGGGTAACGATTGATTGTTTCAGCGACAGACTCCAAGTTCTTGATAAGGTTTTTGTCAAGACCTTGTAGGTACACTTCATAAGGGACAGAAGCCTCAAAAACCTTGATGGAGATACCCGAAGCAGTCTCTACACTTGCTGTATCCATTGCAAACTTCTCGTTTGTTCCGGGGACGATTGCAAGGCTGTTCACATCATATCCTTCAGGGAAAAGACCTTCTTTCGCCACAGACCAGGTAGTATCTCTGGTAAAATACACACGTTGTCCATCTACGATGCTGACAAGGCCTTCCTTTTCTGCCTCTTTCCAGTCCCCTGTACGACGAGCCTTAGCTACAATTTCGACAGCCTTAGCTTCAGTCATGCCGGCTTCGAGCTGTTTGTCTGTAAGTTCACCCTCCTTACGTACGGTAGGTACCTGTCCGTTGTTGAGCCAGTTGATAAGTTCTTCAAATGAACCGGCATGGCGGTTGAACTGCTGCTTGTAAGCGATCTGAGCTTTACGGATATCGATCAACTTAGCGATGATGGCAGCTTCACGAGTCCCCTTTTCCTTCTTGAAACGAATAGGATTCATGATACTTTCGACTGATACCCATACCAGACCTACGATAGCGACGAGCAAAAGAATTTTGTAAATTGTCTTCATGAGGATTATATTTATTTATTTTGTAATTCGTTAGTCACACATGGGTCTACCCCACCACAATAGTTTGCATCAACAAAAATAGCAAACTTTATTGAGACTGACATCTTATTTGTTATAGAAAATAAACACTTTATACATGAGTGCAGAAAATTTCAGAGCTCGGATGAGCCATTTTTTCCCCTTCGAGCCCACTCGGACACAGGCGGAAGTCATAGACACCTTGGCCTCTTTCCTGCATGATGAGGACTACGATGCAGACCACGCCATCTTTGTCTTGAGGGGTTATGCCGGGACGGGAAAATCAAGCCTCATCGGAGCTTTGGCACGCACGATGCTTGCCGAAGGACGTCCTCTTGTACTGCTTGCTCCCACAGGAAGAGCGGCAAAGGTACTTCAGAGTTACTGCGGCATCCCTGCACACACCATACATAGAGTGATCTATCGAGAGCGAATGGGGGCAAATGGGGAATCCAACTTCGAGATGGGCTACAATCGTGGCAGACACGACACCCTTTATATCGTCGACGAAGCCTCTATGATCAACAACACCCCCGATGGTATCAGTCCCTTCGGGAGCGGCTGTCTCCTTGACGACCTTATGGACTTTTGCTTCAGTGTCGATGGAGCCAAGGTGCTTTTTATCGGAGACGACGCACAGCTCCCTCCTGTCGGGACGCCACTCAGTCCGGCGATGGACACGAGATATCTCAGTCGCTACACGGGGCGGATCTTCACAGGGACACTCACAGACATCGTTCGTCAGGACGAAGCCAGCGAGATCGTTACCCTTAGCCACATTCTCAGGGCACGTATCATCGATATGGAAGGAGGCTTGTCCGAGTGGGAAACTCCACTCCTCCCCATGCCCTCGGGCGAGGAAGTCAAGATCGTCTCCGGTTACGACCTCCCCGACCTCGTCGAGAGCTCTTATGCTCAAGTGGGCAAAGAGGAAACCATCCTTCTGACACGTTCGAACAAAGATGCTGAAGAATTTAACCGACAGATACGCTACCGTTCGCTCGGTTACGAGGATGACATCACTCCCGGCGAACTACTCATGGTTTGCCGAAACAACTACTTCCATACCCCCACAGATGCCGAAGGGCATCCGAAAAGTCTCTTTATAGCCAATGGCGAACTGCTCCATGTCGAGCGTTCTCGCAGGACAAAGGAGCTTCATGGCTTCACCTTCAGGGAAGCCGAACTCACCGATACCGAAGGCGGTATCATCCACGCCAATATCATCCTCGAGAGTCTCTACAGCGGTGCGGCAGCCCTCACGCCCGAGCAACGCCAACGTCTATTCGACAGCGTTGTCCTCGACTACCCATGGGCCACCAATAAAAAGCAACTCTATGGTGCTCTTAGAAAAGATCCTTATCTCAATGCCCTACAGATCAAATATGCTTACGCCATGACCTGCCACAAGGCACAGGGCGGACAGTGGCACGACGTCTATATCCACTTCGGTTACCTCACACCCGAAATGATCGATATCTCATTCTGCCGATGGTTATACACAGCCATGACACGTGCCAGCTCCAGACTATACTTCATCTCACCACCCGATTTCATCTTCGGGAAATGGACAGATGATTACTGATCACACAGCAAAGATATGATGAGACTCAAGACCCCGAGTCGATTATCATCGATTGCAGTCCTATCCCGTCGATTATCATCGATTAAAGTCGAATGAGTAGAAAGGGGGTGATCAAGGGGCGATCGGATCGGCAGGGAGCTAAACAACAAAAAAGAGAGAGCTTCGAAGACATCTGTCTACAAAGCTCTCTCGACTGTAAAAGTGGCGGCTACCTACTCTCCCACTTGCGTAGTACCATCGGCGTGATTGGGCTTAACTGCTCTGTTCGGGATGGGAAGAGGTGGATCCCCAATGCTATAGCCACCTTAATTATTTCGTTATTTCCCTCTTATTCATGACCGTTTCTTTACCCCCGGTCATCAGAGAGATATATTAAGGCATATCTGACAAGTCCAAGATAGAGAAGTAGAAATCGTCTACTCAAAGAAACTCACCGAAAACCTCTCGGCCTTCGTTCGTCCCATTCTCTCGATTCATCTCGCGCAGGTTCGATGTCTGTTCTATGAGACCGAACCCATACGAATTCTTTACACGTATACGACTTCGTAACAGTTTGGAATATCTGTCTTACTCCGTTCGTTTTGCTTATGATTTTTCTCTTTTGTTTCCTTCTATTCTTTTAGGCCCTTTACTTCCTTCAGGTTCTTCTGAAACCCAAAAAGAATACAAGAAAACGATATAAAGCGTTCGGGCTATTAGTACTACTCGGCTTTTACATTACTGCATTTACACCTGTAGCCTATCAAGGTCATCGTCTATAACCACCCTATAAAGATATCTAATCTTGAGGAGGGCTTCGTGCTTAGATGCTTTCAGCACTTATCCTTACCGTACGTGGCTACTCGGCAGTGCTCCTGGCGAAACAACCGATAAACCAGTGGTACGTCCAACACGGTCCTCTCGTACTAGTGTCAGACCCTCGCAAATATCTCGCGCCCACAACAGATAGAGACCGAACTGTCTCACGACGTTCTGAACCCAGCTCGCGTGCCACTTTAATGGGCGAACAGCCCAACCCTTGGGACCTTCTCCAGCCCCAGGATGTGACGAGCCGACATCGAGGTGCCAAACCGCTCCGTCGATATGAGCTCTTGGGAGCGATCAGCCTGTTATCCCCGGAGTACCTTTTATCCTTTGAGCGATGGCCCTACCATACGGAACCACCGGATCACTATGCTCAAGTTTCCTTCCTGTGCGACTTGTGTGTCTCCCAGTCAAGCGCCCTTATGCCATTACACTCTACGACCGGTTACCAATCGGCCTGAGGGCACCTTTAGAAGCCTCCGTTACGCTTTTGGAGGCGACCACCCCAGTCAAACTACCCACCATACATTGTCCTCATAATCCACGAGTTAGTATCCAAACATCAAAAGGGCCGTATTTCAACAACGACTCCACAAATACTGGCGTACCTGTTTCTCAGTCTCCGGCCTATCCTACACATCTAATGCCCAAATACAATGTAAAGCTATAGTAAAGGTTCACGGGGTCTTTTCGTCCCGTTGCGGGTAATCGGCATCTTCACCGATACTACAATTTCACCGAGTTCGCGGTTGAGACAGTGCCCAGATCGTTACACCATTCGTGCAGGTCGGAACTTACCCGACAAGGAATTTCGCTACCTTAGGACCGTTATAGTTACGGCCGCCGTTTACTGGGGCTTCAATTCAGAGCTTCTCCTTAAGGATGACTCCTCCTCTTAACCTTCCAGCACCGGGCAGGTGTCAGACTATATACTTCATGTTTCCAGTTTGCATAGCCTTGTGTTTTTGTTAAACAGTCGCCTGGGCCTATTCTCTGCGACCTACGTCTCCGTAGGCGTCCTTTATTCCGAAGTTACAGGACCAATTTGCCTAGTTCCTTAACCGCGAATCGCTCGAGCGCCTTAGTATACTCAACCCAACCACCTGTGTCGGTTTACGGTACGGGTCCCGGCATTGATTAACGTTTAGCGGTTTTTCTTGGAAGTCTGCTTACGCCCTTATCACTTCCCCCGAAGGTTCCGTGTACTATCAGGTTCGACTCTCGGTGCGGATTTGCCTACACCGATCTTAATCTACACCCTTCAACCTACTATTCCGTCAGTAGGCAGGACTGTCACTACTCCGTCACCACATCACTCAATGCGGGAGTATGGGAATATTAACCCATTCATCCATCGGGTACGCCTAAACGGCTACCCCTTAGGTCCCGACTAACCCTGATACGACGAACGTTGATCAGGAATCCTTAGTCTTTCGGCGAGGAGGATTCTCACCTCCTTTATCGTTACTTATACCTACATTTGCTCTTCCAAACAGTCCAGTACAGGTCGTCCCTGTGCCTTCTACCCTTTTTGGAATGCTCCCCTACCGATACTTACGTATCCCACGGCTTCGGTAGACAACTTATGCCCGATTATTATCCATGCCACAATCCTCGACTAGTGAGCTGTTACGCACTCTTTAAATGAATGGCTGCTTCCAAGCCAACATCCTAGCTGTCTGTGCATCGTGACCGCGTTTAATACAACTTAGTTGTCATTTCGGGACCTTAGCCGATGGTCCGGATTCTTCTCCTCTCGGACATGGACCTTAGCACCCATGCCCTCACTCCTTGGCACTGCCTATAAGCATTCGGAGTTTGTCTGGACTTGATAGGCGGTGAAACCCTCGCATCCAATCAGTCGCTCTACCTCTTATAGTATATTCCAAAGGCTGCACCTAAATGCATTTCGGGGAGTACGAGCTATCTCCAAGTTTGATTAGCCTTTCACCCCTACCCTCATCTCATCCGAAAACTTTTCAACGTTTAACGGTTCGGTCCTCTATGTAGTGTTACCTACACTTCAACCTGGACAAGGGTAGATCACTTGGTTTCGCGTCTACTGTAAATAACTATCGCCATTTAAAACTCGCTTTCGCTTCGGTTCCATGTCTTAAAACACTTAACCTCGCTATTCACAGTAACTCGTAGGTTCATTATGCAAAAGGCACGCCGTCACACAACAATTGTGCTCCGACCGCTTGTAGGCAGACGGGTTCAGGGTCTATTTCAATCCTCTCGTCGAGGTGCTTTTCACCTTTCCCTCACGGTACTTGTACACTATCGGTCTCTAAGGAGTATTTAGCCTTGGGAGATGGACCTCCCGGATTCACACAGGATTACACGTGTCCCGCGCTACTCAGGTATCTCGTCATGCAGGTCTTCTGTTTCGAGTAAAGGGCTGTCACCCACTGTGGCCGGCCTTTCCAAACCGTTCCTCTACATACCTCCTGTACACTTTATTCGAGACCCTACAACCCCGATATTGCCGAAACAACACCGGTTTGGGCTCATCCCCGTTCGCTCGCCACTACTAAGGGAATAACTATTGTTCTCTTCTCCTATGGGTACTAAGATGTTTCAGTTCCCCACGTTCGCTCAAACACCCATCGTGTCTGTGACGTGCCGTTAAACACGCCGGGTTGCCCCATTCGGAAATCTGTGGATCAAATCGTATGTGCCAATACCCACAGCTTATCGCAGCTTATCACGTCCTTCATCGCCTCTTAGAGCCTAGGCATCCACCGTCTGCCCTTATCTGCTTTATATCGAATCTTTACCAAGACCTCCTAAGAAATCTTGATTATATCTTCAATAAGCAAAAAAGTAACTTCCTAATGAACTATTACGTTTATTTCGTATACTTCGTAAACTATACTCTTTTACAAGTATAGCGCCCGAGATAAATCCTTCCGCCACAACCGTCCGACTTGCGCCAAACAGCAGAAGCGTAGAACTCGTTTCTCTCGTTTACGTTTTCTATTCTCTATTCTTTACTTGTCAATATGTCTATGATCGCGTTTCCGTGACACTCCCCGATGCTTCTATCGGCGAATGTGGGTGCAAAGTTAAGAACAACTTTTCATTCTTACAAGACCAACAGCAAAAATATTCGTCTCCATACCACACCTTACGAGCATCCTCGAAGAAAAAGCCCAAGGATACTCATTAAATATCTGTATCTAACCTTGCAGCTCCATGAAATCAATAAAACAAAAATGCCATGTCTAAAGGTCGAGATCAAGTCCTCTAAGTCGTTGCATCAAATTAGACAACTTTTTTCAGCACACCACCCTTTGAGGTATAAGGAAGCCCAACACACACAATCATATACTTTTATCATTTACACGTTAAAATATTATATTTGTACTTGTATAGCATCACGTCTCAAAATACAATAAATTCCATGAGCGAAAAAACCACTTTAGAGATCACAGAAATTAGTGATAAGAACCTAATACGAATGCTGATTGACAAGCAGAAGTCCAATGGGAACATGAAGTTCTGTTTTCTTATAGGCTCCGGTGCTTCTCGATCTTCAGGGATTGCAACAGGAGGTACATTGGCAGGTGTTTGGTACAAGGAAATTGAATCTGACACAGAAAAGGCCAAATTCGAGCAATGGAAGAAAAAAGAGGGCATTGATGAGAAGGATTTGGCTGCGTCATACTCTGCCATCTACAAAGAAAGGTTTCAAAACTGCCCCGAAAGTGGATATGAGGCGCTTATCAAAATCATGGAGGGGAAGAACCCTTCTATAGGATACATTATTCTTGCCAAAATCATTGTAGATGAGGGGCATAATGTCGTTATCACGACGAACTTCGACAACCTCTTGGAGGATGCCATAAGGACTTATACCGAAAAGAAACCGTTCATCGCCGGACATGAAAGACTTGCGGACTACGTGCCCAAACGGAGTGATCGACCCATCATAGTCAAGGTTCACCGTGACCTATACCTACAGCCCAAGTCCGATACTGAAGAGACGAGTGAGCTATCAGAGCAATGGAAAAGTGTACTGGATGACATCTTATCCAACTACTACCTCATTGTCATTGGATACGGAGGAAATGATGGCAGCTTGATGAAATATCTGGAAGCTAAAAAAGATGAGAGAAAAGGCAATTTCCGAAGGAAAAACATTTATTGGTGCCTGATGGAGGGAGAGGCTATACCGGAAAAAATTCGGAAGGTATTAGATCAAGAAGATCGAATCGTCAGGATTAAGGGCTTTGATGAACTTATGTATCAGTGTTATATTCGTTTAGGTTTTGATTTTTTGGATGAAATAGAAAAGATCGATCCCACTCCCCCTCATAAACTGCTCGCTCCAAGTTATGAGCGTATAGCCTCTTTGCAAAAGCAGAAGAAAGAGTTGGCTGAGAAGCTTGAAAAGAGAGAGAAAGAAGAAGAATCCAATCAGATCTCGGATTCTGACACATTAATTTATCTATTTAGAATAGGTATAGAAAATGACCTTGACAAGAAGGATGCTCTATTCAAAGAAGCTCTACAAAAATATCCCAACGACTTGGAATTATTAAGTCAGTATGCGAACTTCTTGACAGATATACGTAAGGAGCATGATAAAGCGGAAGAATATTACAAAAAGGCAATTGAAATAGATGAAAAGGACCCAGATAATCTCGGAAACTATGCTATCTTCTTGGAGGACATCCGCAAAGACTATGACAAAGCGGAACAGTATTACAAAAAGGCAATTGAAATAGATGAAAAACACCCGAATAATCTCGGAAACTATGCAATATTCTTGAAGGATATCCGTAAGGACTATGACAAGGCGGAAGAGTATTACAAAAAGGCCATTGAAATCGATGAAAAAAAACCGAATATACTGCGGAGCTATGCTATCTTCTTGGATGATATCCGCAAGGACTATGACAAAGCGGAACAGTATTACAAAAAGGCAATTGAGGCAGATGGGAAAAACCCAAATAACCTCGGGAACTATGCAATATTCTTGAAGGATATACGTGAGGATTATGACAAAGCGGAACAGTATTACAAAAAGGCCATTGAGGCAGATGGGAAAAACCCAAATAACCTCGGGAACTATGCAATATTCTTGAAGGATATCCGCAAGGACTATGACAAAGCGGAACAGTATTACAAAAAGGCCATTGAGGCAGATGAAAAGGACCCAGATAACCTCGGAAACTATGCAATATTCTTGAAGAATATACGTGAGGATTATGACAAAGCGGAACAGTATTACAAAAAGGCCATTGAGGCAGATGGGAAAAACCCAAATAACCTCGGGAACTATGCAATATTCTTGAAGGATATCCGCAAGGACTATGACAAGGCGGAACAGTATTACAAAAAGGCCATTGAGGCAGATGAAAAGGACCCAGATAACCTCGGAAACTATGCTATCTTCTTGGGGAATATCCGCAAGGACTATGACAAGGCGGAACAGTATTACAAAAAGGCCATTGAAATAGATGAAAAGGACCCAGATAATCTCGGAAACTATGCTATCTTCTTGAAGGATATACGTAAGGACTATGACAAGGCGGAACAGTATTACAAAAAGGCTATTGAAATCGATGGAAAAAAACCGAATATACTGGGGAGCTATGCTATCTTCTTACACAGCATCCGTAAGGACTATGACAAGGCGGAACAGTATTACAAAAAGGCCATTGAGGTAGATGGGAAAAACCCAAATAACCTCGGGAACTATGCAATATTCTTGAAGGATATCCGCAAGGACTATGACAAGGCGGAACAGTATTACAAAAAGGCCATTGAGGCAGATGGGAAAAACCCAAATAACCTCGGGAACTATGCAATATTCTTGAAGGATATCCGCAAGGACTATGACAAAGCGGAACAGTATTACAAAAAGACCATTGAAATAGATGAAAAACACCCGAATAATCTCGGAAACTATGCTATCTTCTTGAAGGATATACGCAAGGACTATGACAAGGCGGAAGAGTATTACAAAAAGGCCATTGAGGCAGATGAAAAACACCCGAATAACCTCGGAAACTATGCTATCTTCTTGGATGATATCCGCAAGGACTATGACAAGGCGGAACAGTATTACAAAAAGGCCATTGAGGCAGATGGGAAAAACCCAAATAACCTCGGGAACTATGCAATATTCTTGAAGGATATCCGCAAGGACTATGACAAAGCGGAACAGTATTACAAAAAGACCATTGAAATAGATGAAAAACACCCGAATAATCTCGGAAACTATGCAATATTCTTGAAGGATATCCGTAAGGACTATGACAAGGCGGAAGAGTATTACAAAAAGGCCATTGAAATCGATGGAAAAAAACCGAATATACTGGGGAGCTATGCTATCTTCTTGAAGGATATACGCAAGGACTATGACAAGGCGGAAGAGTATTACAAAAAGGCCATTGAGGCAGATGAAAAACACCCGAATAACCTCGGAAACTATGCTATCTTCTTGGATGATATACGCAAGGACTATGACAAGGCGGAACAGTATTACAAAAAGGCCATTGAGGCAGATGGAAAAGACCCAAATATCCTCGGGAACTATGCTCATCTCTTAATTGTAAATAAAGAAGACTTAGTCTCTGCGAAGCACTACATTCAAGAAGCATTTGACTATATTCCAAATGCGACAGACAAAGAAACGTATTATAATACTATTCTTGCTGAGCTATGGTTTTATCGGTATGCCCATTATTACGAAGAACATGGAGTAGAAGCAGAAAAAGAATTAACGCATCTGCTTGACACCGGAGTTAAATCTCCGGGGTGGGATCTGGCAAAAGATATAGAGATGGCCAAGAAAAACAATCACCCTCACATTGAAAAGGTCGAGGAGTTTGCAAAGCGTCTGACAGAGCCGGAGGCTTGACCATCAAAAAACAATTATAATCTGTAAATAGCAGGGCTGTTCTTTGATCAGGGGACAGCCCTGCTCCTTTTGAAGTAGTGATACCCTTTGCTCGGCTTAGTATTCTTTCCTTGAAAAGCTCCATAAACACATTGTGATTTCCATTTGGAAATATGAGAAAAAGTTACCACATTTGTGATATCAATATGATATCACACTAAACTTTAATATTATGAAAAAAGAATTCGACTTTTCGGGCGTGACACTCAATGGCTTTGCCATGCTTTTTCTCAACATCTTTCTCATCATAGGATCGATCCTCGGAGGAATATATTGGGGTTCGAGGGACGCCTTCCCTGCACAAGACCTCCTTATGTTCACATGTATCGGTGTATTTATCCTGACATGCTTCCTATGGGCAGGCTTTATGTTGCTCGAACCGGGAGAAGCAAGGGTGTGCGTGTTCTTCGGCAAATACCGGGGCACTTTTTCCAAGACCGGCTACTATTGGGTTAACCCCTTCATCCAAGCAAAGAAAGTTTCTCTACGTGCCCGCAACCTCGAAGTGAAGCCCATTAAGGTGAACGATAAGATCGGTAATCCCGTGATGATCGGCTTGGTGCTTGTGTGGAAGCTCAAAGACACCTACAAAGCATTCTTCGAGATTGACGCTCAGACCATGGCTGCATCGGCTGTCAAGGGGGCAGAGAAAGTACAATCCGTGGGACATGTCATGGAGGCTTTCGAAAACTTTGTCAAGGTGCAGAGCGATGCGGCTCTCAGACAAGTGGCCGTACAATACGCTTACGACAACGAAGACCCGAACAGCGATGAACTCTCTCTGCGTAGCGGGGGCGAAGAGATCAACGAACAACTCGAAGCCAAGCTCAACGAACGCCTTGCCATGGCAGGTATCGAGGTCGTCGAAGCTCGTCTCAATTATCTCGCCTATGCACCCGAGATTGCTGCCGTGATGCTCCGCCGTCAGCAGGCAAGTGCGATCATCAGTGCAAGAGAGAAGATCGTCGAGGGTGCAGTATCCATGGTCAAGATGGCACTGACTCAGATATCTGAAGAAAATATCGTCGATCTTGATGAGGAAAAGAAGGCCGCCATGGTGAGCAACCTACTTGTCGTCCTCTGTGCCGATGAGTCTGCACAACCCATAGTGAATGCAGGCACCCTCAATCACTGATAACCTCTCCATACGAGTGACACAACAACCGACAAGACTATGAGCAAAAACAATCCCACCAAAAGTTTCGTCCTCCGGATAGACACCGAGACGATGAACGCCATCGAAGCATGGGCGGCGGATGAGTTTCGCTCAACCAACGGTCAACTCCAATGGATCATCTCCGAAGCTCTCAAAAAGAGTGGAAGGCTGAAGAAAAAGAAAAACAAACCTGTCGTCCCGGCTTCGGAAGAAGACCCCAACGAGCCTTGACCTCCCCCTATCTTACCCGAAGGCTCGATCACAAGGCTTTACACACACCTCAAAAAGGTAGTACGATCCGATAAAAAAGGTCGTTAAGATCGATGACGAAAGTCGTTAGATTCAATACATCGAATCTAACGACTTTTTTTCGTTCATTCCAGAGGTGGTGGTGAGCCAAGTCAAGCATCCGAGAAAACCAACAAAAAAATCTCAAGTCAAACCCTTTCGTCGAACAAAAAACTCCCCCACGATCCGCGCGGACAGTGGGGGAGCAAACAGTGAAAGATTATAAATGAGTATTTATACGGATGGATCTATCTCCTTACCTTCCTAATATTTTGTGTAGATTGACTGTTTTACTTCAAAAATGCTGTGAGCATCCAGACAAGCTTCTCTTGACCTGCGATGTACTCGGACATCATGCCTGCAGTGACGTCGTCGTTGTTGTCAGCTGCAAGGGTAGCAATCTCTCTTTCGAGACGGATGAGGACTGCGACGGTCTCAAGGAGATTCTTGGAGATTTCGCTTGAACAAGTGATGATCTCTGACTGTTTGATCTCCGAAAGCTTCTCGATATCAGCATAGAGGCGTACAGGGACTCCGCCAAGTTGAAGGATGCGTTCTGCCACTTCATCGATGCGCTCTGCTTCAGCGTCGTACATCTTTTCTAACTCTTCGTGGAAAGTGAAGAATGACTTACCTTCGACATGCCAGTGAAAACCACGAAGGTTAGAGTAGTACACGTGAAGTGTTGCTGCGAGCTTGTTGAGCTTTGCGTTCATCTCTTGCGCGTAGTCAGCCTTAATGTTCAGGATTGAAAGAATGTTAGTGTTCATAATCAATATAGTTTTAGTTGTTTTATTTATTCTCAATTAGTTACACTGCAAAGTTATAAAATAAACATCTTGACAACAAACGATAATATCAATACCTTTATAAACGTTATCTATATTTAGCCCAAAAGCAGTGTAATGAACATCCAACAGTTAGAATATCTCCTTGCCTTGCGCAAGTACCGCCACTTCGTAAGAGCGGCCGAAGAGTGTGGTGTCACACAGCCGACACTCAGTGCGATGATAGCCAAACTCGAAGACGAACTCGGGGTCAAACTCCTCGACCGATCCTCACAGCCCATATCTCTCTCTCCGATAGGCGACAGAGTGGCCGACCAAGCTGTCGAGGTACTGAGGGGCATCAGAGGCATAGAGGGTCTCGTAGCCGAAGAGCGAGACGAGATATCGGGGGTGGTCTCGATAGGCATACTGCCGACGGTGGCACCGTTCTTGCTTCCCTTGCTACTGCCGATATGCCACAAGTATATGGGCAATATGGAGATAAGGTTCGTCGAACTCACAACTTCTGCTTGTGAAGCCGCCCTGAGGGATGGCACGATAGATGTAGCGATACTTGCAGGGGATCTGCAAGGCAATAAGTTTGTCACCCATACCATATACTATGAGGAGTTCGTGGGGTACGTGAGTCATAATGAGCCACTGTTCTCGGCTTCGTTCATTCGTAGTTCGGAGATCGAGCCCGATTCGCTGTGGTTGCTGGATGAGGGGCACTGCTTCCGCAACCAACTCATCCGATTCTGCGAATTCAAGAAGACCCACCCCAAGCGGATCAACTTCACCCTCGGCGGTATCGAGACTTACATGAGACTGGTCGAAGCCGGACATGGCGTGACCTTCATCCCCGAGCTCGCCATAGAGACCCTCTCCAAAGCCCAAAAGGAACACCTGCGTCGCTTCGCCATCCCTCGCCCTGTGCGTCCGGTGATGTTGGTACACAGCCCTTCATATATGCGTACCAAGGTGATCGAACATCTGACCTCTCTCATCCTCTCCGCTGTACCCGAGCGCATGCATACGATACACAAGGATCAGACGATGGCCAACAGGATCCAATAAAGAATACAGATAAACACAACCGACCAGCTCCGATCTAAATATGACTCCTTTGATGAAGGAAGGGACCTCCGGGCATGCTGTCCATCCCACCCAAAAAATGAACAAAAAGTATAATTTCAGATAAGAGATCGTTTTTTTGAAAACTTCATTCGTATCTCGCTTGCGGATTCAGATTATAATACGTACATTGCAAGCAAAGCTCAGACAAAAACTCTGATATACGAACATGAACACATGAGCTCAAAACCGCCATTAGGCGATGGCTCATTTTTTTAGTGAAAAACTCTTCGTCAGTAGTGACTGACGCATTAACAACCTTCTAATTATTTTTTTATCATGAGCTACAAAAAATTTATTGCGGAAAATCCTTTTCCCGCAGAGACAGAATCCGCAACAAAGGGCGTCAACTTGGGAGGGACAAGTGGAACTTACGGTGCTTGCAGCATCGAAGACTTCTTGCCTCGAACGTCTGACCTTAATCTGACACATGACGACGCTGAGGGCTTCCTGGACTATGTCACAAGATTCACCCCTGCAAACTTTTGGTATAAAGACCGGAATGTAGCTGTTTGGCTCTATGAGGAGACTTATGACAATTGGCAAGATCGGTATGGGATGGATGCTGTGAAAGTCTTCTATCACTCCGGGCATGGAAATATGTTTCCTGATGGGATCTTTGCTGCACCTATGGGAAGCATCTGGGACAATCGAGCGACGGCTTGGTCTGACAACATGGCCTTTGCCAATGAAAAACTAAGGTACCTCTTCTGGTCTACTTGTCTCGGTCTAAGAATTTCAGAAGGACACAATCCTATTCGTACTTGGTCTCGCGCAAACAAAGGGGGGCTGAGAATGATCTTCGGATACGACACCGTCAGCTATGACAACAAGAATTATGGCAAATTCTTCTGGAATGAGTGGAACAAAGGCCGTTCCTTCAAAGATGCTTTCATTGAGGCGAGTTGGAGAATATCGCACCGCCAAAGTCCTGTGGTATGTGCCATGGGAGCCAACCAAGCTGAAGCCAAGGCAAGACTAGCCAACGAGAGATTTTTTTACACACCCGGAGTCTGCAGTAACTATTGGGCTTGGGAATGGCGCAACGCCGTCAGAAAAGCCAAAAGAGAAAGTGCAAACTTGCTGAAAGAACCTCGCAACAAGAATGCACTAATCCTTGCACCGGATATGCTCGATGATACTCTGTTCTCTGCTATTGGCAACAAGGCCGGTCTCACCAAACGCACGGCTTCAACCATCAAGATTGATGACATGGGGACACGTATCATAGGAACAAAAGACCTGCGAGTAAGTGTCAATAGAGCAGGACACGTAAGCCTCGACATGGCAAAGGCAAACTACCGAAACACAGAGCTAATAGGAGAGAATAAGGCTCTCAAACTCGCAGAAGGCTTCATCTCCGAACTCGGCTTGGCAAAAGGGATAAAATTGGAACAAGCTACGACGTACCACACAATGCAAGGTGGTGGCAACGCAAAGACCGAAGAGCTCTATGATCCCAAAGTAATCGAAACCATCATCCAGTTCCGCCAAGAACACGACAACCTCAAGAGTGTGAACTCGGGACATGGGTTGATATCTGTAGCGGTAGACAATGATGGTAAGATCACAAGGGTGTTCAGTTCTCTCAAACCCATCGTCGACGAACGTGAGCAGGCCAGTGCTCCAAGGAAGGGAAAATCCGCTCCTGCAAAGGAATTTACAAGATCAAGAGACGAACTCTTCCAACAACAGATTGACAGAATCATAGGTGGCAAGGATTATTCTACCGTCAATTTTGATGAACGCACCAAAACCCTCTTGACACGAGAAACAGCAGACATAACTCCAACCGTGAAGATCATCGACGAAAAGATCGGATATGATTTCTCTTCAAACATTGTAAAGCCTGTACATCAGCGTGATGTAGAGATCGCTGTCGGCCCTTATGCTAAGCGATACAAACTCAGAGTCGATCTATAATGAGCAACAACCATCTGATAGTAAGCATAAATAGTAAATATTCTGACTCCTAAAGTGCTATCAGAAAATAGAATCCCAAAGGGGCTGTGTCAAAATTAGTTTTTGACACAGCCCCTTTGGGAGTGTTCAGGATGAGTTAAACTCAAGGTACTAAACAGTGCGCTCATGATATAAAAGTAGAAGTATAAAGATTTAATGATTATATTTGTAACAACCAATATATTGTTAATTACAGGCATAAAGACAGCATTATGAATAATATATTAGCATTTAATGTGCCTAACCTCGATGATATTGCATCACAGATTGCAGATAGAGTCAAGACTCGAAGATTAGAACTCAATCTGACTCAAGAAGGATTAGCAACAAGATCAGGGATTAAGTTTGCAACCTACCGAAGATTTGAGCAGACGGGGGAGATTTCACTGAAAGGGTTACTCCGAATAGGTCTTGCATTGAATGCCTTATCCGAGTTTGAACTGCTTTTTGCACAGAAACAGTATCAAACGCTGGATGAAGTGTTGAATGAAAAAAACACCACTCGAAAAAGAGGAAAGAAGAATGAATAACATCAAACAGATAGAGGTCATCTATGACAATCGTTTGGTCGGTCGATTGGCTCTGACAAAAGAGGGACTATGTGCATTTGAATACTCGGCAGAATGGCTCGGAACAGGCTTCTCTATCTCTCCGTTTGAGTTGCCACTGAAGAGTGGAGTCTTCATAGCTAAACGAGATCCTTTTGAAGGAGGTTTTGGTGTCTTTGATGACTGCCTGCCGGATGGCTGGGGGCTACTTATCCTTGATAGGTACTTACAACAAAAGGGGATCATCCCTCGGACGCTGTCGTTGTTGGATCGTCTTGCCCTGGTGGGCTCTACGGGGCGTGGAGCACTCGAGTTCAGACCAGATAGGAGCGTTGTGTCACAGAAAGACTTCGCTGACTTCGAACAGCTGGCAGTAGAGGCAGAGCGAATCCTCGACAGCGATGATTATTCAGGAGAAAGCATTATGGAATTTCAGTACAGAGGGGGTTCTCCGGGAGGAGCACGTCCAAAAATTTTTGTTCGTTACGACGACAAAGAATGGCTGGTAAAGTTCAGGGCAAAAAGAGATCCGAAACGGATAGGTATCGAAGAGTATCACTACTCCCTCCTCGCCAAAAAGTGCAGGATTGAAATGCCAGACACACACCTTTTCGAAGATAAATACTTCGGAGTCGAACGCTTTGATCGCACAAAAAATGGCAAGCTGCACGTAATAAGCGTTGCGGGACTTATCGGTGCAGATTATCGTTTGTCGAGCATCGACTACATCCATATCTTCAAAGCCTGCCTGGCACTGTCCCGGAATATGGCCGAGATGTGGAAAGTCTACCGTCTGATGGTATTCAATGTCCTTATAGAGAATAAGGATGACCATGCAAAAAACTTCTCGTTCATCTATCGTGATGAAGATTGGCACTTGGCTCCGGCTTATGACTTATTGCCAAGTGATGGTATCGGAGGGTTTAGGACAACGTCGATCAATGGTAGTATAACTCCGACAAAGGAGGATATCTTCGCCGTCGCAGTAAAAGTGGGGCTGGATAAGAAGGAGGCTATAAAAATCTTTGAGGAAATGGAGGGCATCATTCGGGAACAGAAATGATGTTGTATTGACGTGAAAAGAAAGTGAAATTTAAGGTAAAGGGATTAAGTATAATCGACGATATTTGACTATAATCGACGGTATCCGACCGTAATCGATCATAATCGACCAAGAGGATAATGTCGCACACTATCTTTGTCTTCACTTGGAGGTGTTCATAGACATTTTGATTAAGGTTATGGTAATATTATGGTATGATGATGGCTATCCGATAGCTTTTGCCAACGAATAAATCCCGCTTCTGTCTGTATTTATCAGGGAATGTACCGTGAGTAGTCTTCGCCGAAGGTGGCGAGCTCGCGGACGACGGATGAGCTGATACCTGCAAGCTCGGGAGAGGAGAAGAGAAGTATCGTATCCAATCCGAAGTGCGTGAGGTGGATGTCTGCCATACTGCGCTCGTACTCCATGTCGGTGACATTGCGAATGCCTCGGATGAGGACAGTGGCACCGTTGGCCTTGGCATAGGTGGCGGTAAGCCCTTCGTTGAGAGCCACGACGATATGTGGGTTGTCAGAATAGAGTTCTTGGATGGTCTTTAGGCGTTCGTCAGAGGGGATGAATGATGCCTTTCGGGGATTGACCCCGATAACGATATGGAGGGTATCCACAAGTCTGAGTGCCCTTTGGACAATATCCACGTGACCGATGGTGAAGGGGTCGAACGAGCCGGCATAGATACCTACTTTGGGAGAGGTTTGTTCGTTGTTCGTCATTGGCATGGATGGTGTTTGTGAGAGGGTAAAACTTGTGGAGGATGGGGCTTTATTCTTCAGGTTCGAGATTATGCACGATGAAGTCTTGACGGTCGGGGGTATTCTTACCCATGTAGAAGTCAAGAAGCTCTTTGATGTTGTCCTCTTTCTTCATCACCACGGGATCGAGGCGCATATCTTCGCCGATGAAGGCCTTGAACTCCTCTGCCTTTATCTCACCAAGCCCCTTGAATCGTGTGACCGAACAGCCTTTGCCGAGCTTGGCCATAGCAGCGTCACGCTCCTTCTCGTCATAACAGTAGATCGTCTCCTTATCCTGCTTGTCTCGAACTCGGAAGAGGGGGGTCTGAAGGATGAAGACATGATTTTGGCGTATGAGTTCGGGGAAGAACTGCAAGAAGAAGGTGATGATGAGCAGACGGATGTGCATACCGTCGACATCGGCATCGGTAGCGACAATGATCTTGTTGTAACGAAGGTTGTCGATGGAGTCTTCGATATTGAGGGCCGCCTGAAGGAGGTTGAACTCTTCGTTCTCATACACCACTCGTTTGGACAATCCGTACGAATTGAGCGGCTTACCACGGAGGGAGAAGACCGCCTGATAGTTGGCATCACGACTCTGAGTGATACTACCGCTGGCCGAAAGTCCCTCGGTGATAAAGATGGATGTCTTCTCAGGATTGGGGGCTTTGGGCTCGTTGAAGTGGTAGGAGCAGTCGCGGAGCTTCTTGTTGTGGATGGCAGCCTTCTTGGCACGCTCTTTGGCAATCTTGGTGATACCGGCAATGGCTTTGCGCTCCTTCTCACTCTCAAGGATCTTCTTCTGAAGTGCCTCAGCAGTAGCAGGATTTTTGTGAAGGAAATTGTCCAAATGAGTCTTGAGGAAGTCTCCGATGAACTTCTGTATCGTCACCCCCCCCTCTTCGATCTCCTTCGACCCGAGCTTGGTCTTGGTCTGACTCTCGAAGAGTGGATCTTGGATACGGATGCTCACAGCCGCGACAATGCCCGAACGGATATCGTTGAAGTCGAATGACTTGCCGTAAAACTCTCTGATCGTCCTTGCGACCGCCTCCTTGAATGCAGAGAGGTGTGTACCGCCGTGGATGGTGTTCTGCCCGTTGACAAACGAGTGGTACTCCTCACCGTACTGCGAAGAGTGAGTGATGGCGACTTCGATGTCTTTGTCGGTGAAGTGGATGATGGGATAGAGAGGATCGGAGGTCATGGTGTCTTCGAGGAGATCCATAAGCCCGGACTTGGAGAGGTAACGCTTGCCGTTGAGATTGAAGTTAAGTGAGGTGTGAAGATACGAATACATACGTATCATATCCATCACAAAATCTTCACGATAGGCATAACCCTTGAAGAGTGTATCATCCGGAATGAAACGTACGGCAGTACCATCCTTATCTTCGGGAGCATCGAAGAGATCGGTCTCGGAGACAAGCTGTCCCTTCTCGAAGATGACGGTCTTCCCCTTCCCCTCACGGTAAGAGGTGACCTCCATGCGAGAGGAGAGCGCATTGACGGCCTTGAGACCGACACCGTTGAGCCCGACGACCTTCTTGAAGACTTCGTTGTCGTACTTGGCTCCGGTATTCATCTTGCCGACGGCATCTTTGAGCGAACCTTGGGGAATACCTCGACCAAAGTCTCTGACAAAGACTTCCCTATTGTCCGTGATCGTGATGCGAACCATACGACCGAAGCCCATCGCAAACTCATCAATGGCATTGTCTATCACCTCTTTGAGAAGGATATATATACCGTCATCAGGCGATGAGCCGTCGCCGAGCTTCCCGATATACATACCGGGGCGTTGGCGAATGTGTTCCATAGGATCGAGGGTACGTACAGCTTCGTCGCTGTACTTACGCTGAGCCTCGGAGAGGGCGATATCTTCGTCTGATATGAGGGGTTGTTGGTCGCTCATCGGCTGATTGGGATGATGGATTATAACTCTTTGATGTATGCTCGGCGTGTCTTGTGATGCACTTTCTCGAAATAACTCCACTGCAGCTGTACGGATAGGTTCGTCTCCAACTCAGGGTTACTCTCGACGTACTCGACGCCATAGTTCTTGATAATGGGGATGAGATCCTCGAAGATGAGGGCATTGACACCCTTATTTTGATATTCGGGGATGATACCGATGAGCAGAAGATCGACCACCTTGGGTTTGGAATAAAGAGCTCTGAGGATGTGCAAAAAACCAAATGGCCATAGCTTCCCCTTGGCTTTCTTCATAGCGTGGCTGAGGTTGGGGATGGTGATACCGAAGCCCACAACTTCATCATCACTCTCACGAACAATAAGTGTAACGAGATCGAGACGTACCATGGGGATGTACATCTTGACATAGTAGTCTATCTGTGCCGGAGTCAGTGTCGCAAAGCCATAAAGGGGGGCATAAGAAGCATTGAGGGTCTCGAAGATGCGATGGGCGTAGGGATAGACCTCTTTGCGCTTCGTGAACTTCTTGGTAGCCAAGCCGTATTTCTCTCTGACAAGGTTTGCTATGCGACGATGCTTCTCAGGGATCTCGTCCGGGGCATAGATCTTGTACTCCTTCCAGTCCTGATCCTTATGGTAGCCTCGGCGTTCGAGTTGATCCGAGTAGTATGGGTAGTTGTAGTTGGTCGTTATCGTCGCAAGCTGATCAAACCCCTCAATAAGCAACCCTTCTCTGTCCAAGTCGGTGAAACCCATGGGGCCGTGTATGAAGTCACATCCTCGACGACGAGCCCAGTCCTCGACGGCCTCGAAGAGCTTATCAACGACCTCATCGTCATCGATAAAGTCCAAGAATCCGAAGCGGGCATGATTTTGATTCCAGGTCTCATTGGCTCTATTGTTGATGATCCCGGCTATACGACCGACGATCTGATCTCCTCTGTATGCCAAGAAGTATGCTGCATCGCAGAACTCAAAGGCGGGATTCTGATCCCAGTCCAGAGTCATGAGCTCTTCATCGATAAGAGAAGGCACATGGTATGGATTGTCTTTGTAGAGACTGATATTGAATGTCACAAAATCCCTCAAGAGCGACTTGTCCTTGATCCTCTTGAGGATGACCTTCTCTCCGGTCATGGGACTGCTCTTGAAATACTTTGTTATGGCTCTCTTGTATGTATCGTAGCGTCTTGACATTTCGGTCTGTGATTCGTGATATGAGTGCTTCAGAACTTCTTCTCAACGACTGCCTGAACGGTATTGAGGACGAAGTCTCCGAGGTGTTCACACTCGTTGATCATATCATTGTAGTAGACACTATCCTGATAGTCACAAGCCTTATTACCAAAGTCTTCGAGACTCTTCAGCTTGAGGTCATTACGCAGGTTATTGATAGCATTCTCGATATTGTAAGATTCGAGAGCATCTTCGGGAAGGATGTCGGACTTTTTGAGGATGATATTCATCCTGTCGAGGGCTTTTTGGTCAAGCTCTATCATCCTCTTGACATTGCGCATCATCTGTTCGGTAAAGTTGGCATTATTATCCACCTTACGCTTCACCGCCTGAGCAAGATTGTAACAAGAGTCTCCGATGCTCTCGATCTCGGTCGTAGCACGGAGCATGACTCGGATCTTCTCCTTACCCTCCATACTGAGGCGACCTTCGGAGACCTTGGAGAGATAGTTGGCTATCTCGACCTCCATACGGTCACAAATGTTTTCGTACTTCTCAATGCGGTTGAATGTCTCCATGAACTTCTCTTGATCCTTCTCATCCAAGAGCGAATCTACCATACCCAGCATACGTCCGGCTCTTTCGCCAAAGAGAGCCATCTCCTTCTGAGCCTGAGCGAGCGAAAGTTCGGAAGTAGAGAGCATACCGAAGGAGATATAACGCAACTGAAATTCCTCGTTGCCCGAGACCTCTTGCTTCGAAGGGATGATCTTGTTGCAGAGATAGACATACCCCTTGACGAACCAAATCATCACAGAAACGTTGATGATGTTGAAGAGCGAGTGGTAAAGAGATAGACCAAACGACGTGGCAACAACATACTTGTCCATCAACTCCTTATCAGCCATGAGTGAAGCATCGGCTGTGGAAGGGTCGAAGTCGTTGAGAAGTGCCAACCTCTGTGGATCCAGGCCGTTGATGAATGTGTACATCGACGTAGGATCTCCCGGTCCCCAGCCCGACACCAGATTGATGATCAGCGACAAGAAGGGTCGGAAGAGAATCAGCATCCACAACACCCCAAAGACATTGAAAATCAAGTGTGCTATGGCTGCTCTTCTTGCAGGCACATTGGCTCCGAGTGCCGCGATATTTGCAGTCACCGTAGTACCGATATTTTCACCCAACACCATCGCAGCTGCGAGATCGAACGATATCCACCCCTTCGAACACATGATGAGAGTGATGGCAACCGTCGCCGAAGACGATTGGACAATGATAGTGAGGATGGTACCCAAGAGCAAAAATATAATCACAGAGCCGAAGCCCATGTCTGTGTAACTCTGAAGGAATGCCAGTGCCTCAGGATTGGCTTTCAAGTCAGGGACATTGTCTTTCAGGAACTGCAACCCTATGAACAAGAAAGCAAAACCGATGATAAACTCTCCCCACGACTTCCTCGTACCATTACCGGAGAATATAAAGGGAATAGACAATGCTATCAGTGGGATAGCAAACGATGCAATATCCACCTTGAAGCCAAATAAGGAAATGACCCATGCTGTGACGGTCGTACCCACGTTTGCCCCCATGATGACGGTAACAGCCTGTGCAAGGGTCAACAGACCTGCATTCACAAAACTTACTACCATCAAGGTTGTTGCTGACGAAGATTGGACAAGAGCAGTGATGAGGATACCGGTAAAGACCCCAAGGAGTCTGTTTCTTGTCATCGCAGAAAGGATACTGCGCATCTTGTCTCCGGCAATTTTTTGCAACCCTTCACTCATGATCTTCATCCCATAAAGGAAGATACCGAGAGATCCGATCAGGGTCAAAAAGTCGAGAAATCCGTAATTCATTTGTGTAGAAAGTTAAAAATCGCCTGCGGAACTTGCAGGTAAATAGCTATCTTTAGGACAAAATAAATGAAAAAAAGTCGACTATTAAAATGAATGGACAAATAACTATAACCGAACGTATCACAAAAGAGAAACTCACCTTCGAATGCGGGGTGACTCTCATCGATGTATACGAGGCTTTCAGACCGGATCTGAAGTCTCTCCCCATGAATGCAAAGGTGAACAACATCACCCGACCTCTCAACCGCAGACTTTATCGCAACTGTACCGTTGAGTTCATAGACTATACTACGGACTCGGGCTTCCGCACCTATGTGCGTACCCTCGCTCTGATCTTGGGGAAGGCAGCACAAGAACTTGCGCTCAACGGCCGTGGCAATGTCGTATTCGAGCACGCAGTCTCCAATGGCTACTACTGTGTCTGGGGCAAAGGTCTTCCCACTCCCACACACGACGAGGTAAAGCAACTGAAGGAGAAGATGCAGGCAATCATCGAGAACGATCATACCATCCATACCCTACGCATCCCCACCGAAGAGGCAGTCGAGTATCTCAAGACACTCGGAAGGGACTCTTCCGCAGCACTCTTGGCACAAAAAGGGAGATGTTATGTAGACTCATATGAGGTCGATGGCTACCAAGACTTCATCTATGGGTCTGTCTTGCCCCGCACAGGTATGATATGGACCTTTGATCTTGTCCCATACGAAGAAGGGCTGCTTCTGCTTCCTCCGGATCCCGAAGACATCTCTCGACCTCAAAAAGTCATCTCCCAGCCGAAAGCCTTCAAGGCCTTCCATGGACACCTCAGCTTACTCAAATCTTTGGGTGTCGAAGATATCGCACCCCTCAACCAACGCATCCGTGACGGCAAATATGCAGAACTCATCACCATTGCCGAAGCCATGCAGGAGAAGCAGATCGCAGACATCGCCGAAGAGATCACTCGCCGTCACGCTGATGGAGTACGTATCGTGCTTGTTGCAGGCCCCTCATCTTCAGGCAAGACGACCTTCTCCAAACGCTTGCACACCCATCTTCAGATCAATCTCATCAAACCCTACGCACTCTCTCTCGATGACTTTTTCCTTGACAGAGAGTCCACACCGAGGGACGAAAAGGGAGATTACGACTTCGAGAGTCTCTATGCTCTCGATCTACCCTACCTGCGTGAGACGATGACACGCATCCTATCCGGCCAACGAGTACAAATCCCCACCTTTGACTTCATCTCAGGCTCCCGCATCTTCAGAGGCGAGGAGATCGAGCTCAAAGAAGAAGAGATCCTCATCATCGAAGGCATCCATGGACTCAATCCCGATCTGCTTCAAGGAGTCCCCGACTCTTCTATTTTCAGGGTCTATGTCTCCGCACTCACCACTCTGTCCATGGACGAACACAACTGGATATCTACCTCCGACAATCGTCTACTGAGACGTATGGTACGCGACTCCAAATTCAGAGGAGCACCCGCAACCAAGAGCCTCAAGATGTGGGCAGATGTCCGTCGAGGCGAGCGCAAATGGATATTCCCCTACCAGGAAAACGCCGACATGATGTTCAATAGTGCCATGCTCTATGAGATTGCGGCACTCAAAGTTCAGGCCGAACCGCTCCTTCTACAAGTCAAGGAGTCCGATCCCTGCTATAGCGAAGCACACAGACTTCTCAAGTTTTTACAGTTCTTCGAACCCATCACGTACAACCACATGCCTCCGACCTCACTTCTCAGAGAGTTTTTGGGAGGTAGCAGTTTTACGTACTGATTCACCAGACAAGAAGTTTTACCCTAATTCCGAAACCTTATGAAGCCAAAATCTCACCTATGCCCTTCCCGAGTATTCGGGTCTTGGTTCCTCACAGCAGCGGTACTTGTCCCACTTTATATGTCGTTCGGAAGTTGCACAGCCGGAGCGTATAAGTATCGGCCCCATCAGGGGATGACATCTACCCGGCAACAACCCGAAGAGTTCAATCTCAATGGGATAGATGGTCCCTACCTCGTTGGGGCAACCATCTATAGAGTGGATGCTTCAAACAATGTACAGGCTATCCCCTATAAAGTCGGCGATCCGATCTTGGTCGAAGTCCGCAACGAGGATTCCGATCGATTTTATGTTCCCAAGAAAGACAAGATCACCCTCAACCCCGAGATCTATCCCATGCCCAAGAGGCTCATTGCCATCTCCGACATCGAAGGTAATTTCGATGCTTTCGCAGGCTTTCTGATGGCACATCGGGTCATAGACGAAAAGTTCGATTGGATCTTCGGCGACGGGCACCTTGTGTTGGTCGGAGACTTTGTCGATAGAGGGAGCAACGTCGTCCCCGTCCTTTGGCTTATCTACAAGCTCGAAGATGAAGCCCGAAAGCACGGAGGGCATGTGCACTACATCTTAGGCAACCACGAACTCCTCAACTTCCAAGGCAAAACCAAGTACAACGACGAGAGATACATCAAGATTGCCACTATCATCACCGGAAAGGAAGACCCCAAAGAGGCTGTCCGATTCATGTACTCCAAGGAGACCGAGCTCGGCAGGTGGCTACACTCCAAAAATGGGATCGAGAAGATCGGAGACTATCTCTTTGTACATGCAGGGCTGAGTCCCAAACTCCCGGACCTTCGTCTCTCCATCCCACAGATCAACGAGATTTCGAGACAACACTGGGACAAAGATCTGTATAACCACCCCCAAAGTAACAAGGCTGCCAACTTCCTCATTGGCGAAGAAGGCATTTTCTGGTTCAGAGGCTTGGCGAAAGATCACAAGGGACACAAGAAGATATCAGAGGATGAGCTTGAGGACATCCTTGACTACTACCGTGCAGAGACAGTGATCTTCGGACATACTGTTGTCGATCAGGTGACGAAGGACTTCGACGGCAAAGCCATCAATATAGATGTGAAGCATGGCAAGTCCAAACACTCAGAGAAGACCCAGGGGCTCCTTATCGAAGATGGGATCGAATACAGACTCGACGGCACAGGTCGAAGGGTGAGGTTCTGACGGACAAGACCAAGTATCACCCAGACTCATGCCGACCGTGAATCAAGCTATCGCCCAAGCACATCGATAGACAGAGACAATGGTCAGCACGCTCAAAAAGATAAGGGCAAGTGTGAAGGTTCGAGACCTGACACTTGCCCTCTTCTCATTTAGGCACGAAGGGGAGGGCTATTCTCCCTTTTGTTTCCCCTTGACACGATGCGTGTAGTCGATACCGAAGACTGCCCCCACAAAGGTCAGTATCTCACCGAATGCCACCAGCACCGAAGAGTCGATCTCACCCCGAGGAGGCATCACGAGCGCAACGATGAGAAGCATCAGCCCCACGACCGACATGATGACAGCCATGACCAGCTGGACATTCATCTGACGAAAAGTTTCCATGATTTTCATTATTGTTTGATTGATGTTTGTTTTGTTTGATCAGTGATCTAAAGTGTCGCAAACTCCGCCCTCACATCGAAGCACGGACAAGCCTTATACGGATTGAGCTCTCTGTGTCCCACGACCCTGACCTTGCCATGCAGGTAATGCAGACGATCGACCAGCCGCTTCAGACTCTCACGCTGCGCACGAGTCCGAGTATCCTTGGGACGACCCATGGGATCCAGTCCACCCTCATAGCAGATCCCCAGACTCCGATAGTTATACCCTCGGGCATGAGCCCCGGCGACATCCATGCTCCTGGTGAGATAGATACGCCCCTCCATGGTGATGTAGAAGTGATAACCTATACCGTGAAATCCCCTCGCTCTGTGATCCCTGTCGAGCTGAGAGAGGACATAACGCCTGTCCTCTCTCGTCGCACTACAGTGGATGACGATCATATCGATGACACGCTCCGATCGCTCAAGCTCCGATGGCAGGACTTCCCTCGCCTCTGTCTTCATAGGCACAGGAGAGATTAGTCGCTCAACCCATCCGAACCACCACCGGGGACCGTCGGCTTATCCGCTTTAGGCTTCTCTTTCACTATCTGATTGAACGATATAGCCTTCATAGCCTCCTTGATCTTCACGCTGGGGACAAAGACGAGATTCACCTTCTTGATATTGTTCACAGAGAAGTCCTTCTCGGCATCCGTAGACTTGCTGCGCAGTGTGGAGTAGAAGCTACCCAGACGCCCCAGCGCCACGCCATAGCCCAGAGAGACAAAGTGTGTCACCGCATCCGACATTGCTTCGAGTACCGCCGTGATATCTGCCACGTGGAGGGTACAACGCCCTGCGATGTCATCCGCCAGTTCGTACAGCCCCACACGACCGACCTGCTTGGATGATGCATAGAAGACAGTCTTAGGCTCTGCCGAGTTCTTTTGTCTTGCCTTGATCTCTTTTACCTTAAAATTGATTGCCATAATGTTTTAGTTGTGTTTTGAGGTTAATTGATAATTTGTTGATTGATGGAATAGAAGACGACATTCTTAATTGTGCGCACGATTCATTTGATTTTCTTTTACGATCATCCGTCTCACATTCACAATGCAAAGTTATCACCACCCCGAGGCACACCGGTCGATTATCGTCGATTACCGTCAGTTATCGTCGATTACGGTCGGTTATGGTCTTATGGTCGGTTATGGTCGAAATAACGTCGATTAAAGGCAAACTTTACTGCACCGAAAGATGACAAAACAACAAAAAAAGCAGTAGTTTTGTAGCAAAGCGACAAAGAACAGCCTCTTCCCGACTGCCCGACGAAGGACATGGAGGCTCCTTAATGATCTATTAAAACACTATGTACAGATGAAAAACAACAAGTACTTCTTCAAGTGGGACACCTTCTCTATCGTAATCACGAGTCTCATCATCCTTGTCCCCATAGTCATCGTAACCTCCGCCCCCATTGCCACGACATTCGAAAGGATCGGTACGGGAGTCGTTATTGCACTGCTCATTTTCCCGGCCTTCCTCTGCCCACTGAATGCCGAACTCGATGGAAACACACTGCACATCAGGATGCCCCTTCATGTCAAACACATCGATCTCAACGAGTACACCGTCACACGAAGCAAGCAAGAAGACCATCTATGCCATCTCCGTCTCTGCGCATCGGGTGGCTATTTCGGCTATTGGGGCTTGTGGAGGAGCTCTGATGGCACCAAGTACATCTCCTATATCACCTCTCACAAAGACAACATCACCATCTTGATCCCCAAAGACCCAAAGAAAAAACAAGTGTGGCTCAACCTCCCGGTCGGCTTCCTCCCTCAGCCCTCCACAAGCACACACACCAACGAAGCATAACCTACAATCTCACATATACACAAGGGCAGTGCCGAAGCCATAACACTTCGACACTGCCCTTGTGTATAAAGACATATATTTCCCCAACAGGGTGATTTTACGGTGTCTCCAGACGCTTAAGCGTATAAGTAAGATCAGCGATATTGACACCCCATTTGTTCTTGTTATATTCGCTATCCTTGAAGTCCAACACCCATGAAGCCTCCGAGAAAGGATTGGGATAAAGAGTGGAAGACTTCAGGTTGTCTCGTTTTTCTATCGTTGGATGGTACATCATCCCTTGAAGCTTGTGATCATCTATTGAGTAAACTCCTATCGAGTCAAGGCGATCGACTTCCCCTAACAGATGATCCTTAACCAAGGTATTCACCCAAAATTCCTTTGTCCTCCTTGGAGCTGGCACATCCTCATATTCCTCGACAACCCGCGAGCTACTGAGTAGCAATGTATCCTTCTCAAAAACGGTCTCTAAATACCGAGGTCTGTAGAAGAAGACCATATACTCATTCAAATTGTTATCTCTTTGATAGATAACCGTGTGTTTGTAGGATTGATGGAAAGGGTCACACGAAGTCAACCAAAGACACGACACAAGCGCAACTAAAGCACTGATCAGACATCGGATAATTGCTGAATTTTTCATTGATTTTCGATAACTTATTGTAGAACTCTTGACAGTTCGGGCTATCAACCCACCCAATTATACATATTATCTGAGAATAAATCAAATATTGGCAACTTCCTCTCCTAAAAAAGAACCATATATAGATACCAAAACCACTAAAGAGAGGGATAAAAGAAGATAAAGACTCCTTATGTCGGTTCTCCGAGAAATCGACGGAGGAGTTCGATCTGCCGAGGAGCAAATCCATATTTACGGTCACTCCGAACCAAATCAAAAAACTCGAATAATGTTGAATGTTTATTTTGACAGATGTTGAATGTTAATCAACTTCATAACATCATAAAAACCTCATTTAAAGCAAGTTTTACACGATCAGTGTAAAATGTGCATCTTTATCATATGTAAATTGTACATATTATACTCCATATAAAAAATGTAGTATATGGATGCCAACGAAATGACCAAAATTCTCTCGGTACAAGGGTTCCTACCCAATAATCTATAAAGGCAAATAAACGATCGATCCCCTCGAATAGAATGTATTGAATATCAAAAAGGGCTGTGCCACTCTTTTTAGATGGCATAGCCCTCTTGATACAATTTCCCTCACAAGGCATCTCATATCGGATCTCCGAGAAATCGGCGGAGGAGTTCGACCTGTCGAGGGGTAAAGGTACGTTTGCGGTCACTCCATCCCGACTCGACGAGGGACTGATACAGCTCTGGATACTCTTTGATATCTCTTCTCAGGTTGCGTGAAGCCACTTCGGGCAATACATCAACATAATAAAGTGTTGCAAGCTCTTTCACAGAGCACATTTGATTGACAGACATGATTTTCAACGTTTTACTCATAAACTTCCTTGTGTTTTCCTAACTAATCCACATTTCAAAAAACTGCAAATATAGTTATAAAATATAACACAGCAAGGGTTCACGATGAGTATCGAGATAATGCAATTCATCCAAACAAAGGGAGAGCCGATCTCTCAATCGAAAAGAGATTTCTGAACCTATCTCACCAATCTATCAGTATTTTTGTGATTGAAGTGCACCTACATGGATTAGCCCTGCCCTCCTTGATATCCTCCATGGTCGTGAAGGTAACGAAGGTGGAATAGAATGGGGGTACCGTAGTCGGACTTTGAGAGGGGCTTGGCACTGTATGTAAGGATGTCGCGAAGGGGAAGATTGGGATGTGCAGACTTGTACTCTGAACCCAGCCAAATCGAGGCATGACAAGAAGCAGAAGAGAGGACGGCCTTTGCACGAGGAGTCATAGGCTTTTGATCGATCACCTCCTTGACGAGTGCTTCGAATGCTCCCTTGAGCTCAGCAAAAGTGGCATCTGAAGCGAGCAGGAGGGAAGTCATCCGCCCAAAGTCTATGGAACTGACATAAAGAAGCTCGGCTGCACGAGCGTGGATATTCTTGTCCTTTGGATGCAAGATACCGCCTTGAGGCAGATCCATCACAATTGAAAAAAGGATGTGTGTCAGATCTATGCGCACCAAAGTCTTCTTAGTCGTACGGATGGCACTCATGTTCCATCCATAAAGACGAGCATCCTGCTCCAATTCACTGAGATCGCTCACCCTCTTTATAGAGAAACGGAAGCCCATCGTCTGCCCTTTGGTCTTACGCTTTGCCACCGAAGCCTCTACGTACTTCATCATCTCCCCCCTATTCGCAACGAATGTCGCAGGTTGATTCAGGAAAGTGGGAATGATCGCCGTGATAGCATCCGGTGTGATCGTAAGCAGATCTTGTCTCCCACTCTCAAATGCCCTTGTCTCCAGGACGGCACCCAAATAGACTGCCTCAGGCGATCTAACGATATACCCCTGAGCATGAGTGGTCATGGCAAAAAGCAGTGAAAATACGAGGAATATAAGTCTTTTCATCATTCTTTATTTTTTTGAAGGGACGAAGACAAACTTAGCATCTTGTTCAAGGTAGTCCAACATTGCGCCCTCTGAGAGCTCCCAGTCTGAGCCCGACAGACTGCCGTACTCCACCCCTCTATGTAAGATGAGTCTATGAGGATATCCATCCATAAGGTTGAAGTAAGAGAGACGGAGCTTAAAGGTAGCATCATCCCCCATCAGCCCTGCCCAAGCCCATCGGCGAGCAAAGTCGTGGTAGAGCCAAAGTTCCTTTCCCTGCCACCGGATCTTGAACTTCTCGACGACACCCTCAGGCTTCTCGATCGTAAGGGAGTCTTTGGCGAAAAGGATCATACTTGGTGCGGTGAGATCGATGAGTTCGCCAAAGAGGGTCGACATCTCGCTTTCCCTCATCTTTCGAGTACCGCCATCCGTCTCACGATGGATCGAACTGAAGGTCGACAGCCCGACCCTCTTCATAAGGTATTCGTCAGATCCCCTCGGTTCGCCCTTGGGCTTCTCTTCACCCTTTCGACAAGCACCGAGCAAGCCAAGTGCAAGGAAGAGGAGGAAATAAATGTTGTACTTCATTGTATATCTCATTTGTCTCATTGTTTGTTTGATCAAAAGAAAGGGTGTGGCAAGATCCATACATCTTGGCACACCCTCATCCTTTATTTGACTATTTGAAATGCTTCCAAAGTCCTTCCGTATCGGGATAAGGGGCTATGATGCGGACCTTCTCCTTGCTCACGGGGTGGACGAACTCGATGCTGTATGCGTGCAGGGAGATCGATCCATCGGCATTGGATCGTCTGGCACCGTACTTGAGGTCGCCCTTGATGATCGTTCCATTGGCACTGAGTTGGGCACGGATCTGATGATGTCTTCCGGTCTTGAGAGTGACTTCGAGCAGAGTGTACCGATCCGAATGCGCCAAGGTACGGTAAGAAAGTTCAGCGCGCTTGGCTCCGACGACTTGTGAGCCGACGGGGTAGGATTTGTTCTGCTTCTCGTTCTTCTTCAAGAAGTGGACCAGGTCAGCCTCGGGACGTGCCGGAGAGGCTTCGACGATGGCATGATAGATCTTGCGCACCTCATCCTTACGGAAGAGCTCATTCATCCGTGTGAGAGCCTTGCTCGTCTTGGCGAAGACGACAATCCCCGACACCGGTCGATCAAGACGATGAACAAGCCCTAAGAACACGTTCCCGGGCTTGTCATACTTCTCTTTGAGATAGACCTTGAGACTCTCCACGAGAGGACAGTCACCGGTCTTGTCGCCTTGGACGATCTCTCCGGCGGCCTTGTTGATGATCAGCAGGTGATTATCTTCGTAGAGGACGGTCATGGGTATCTTTGAGGCTTACGGTGATCACATCACCATACCACCACAGACGTTGATGACCTGACCGGTGATGTAGGCCGAACTATCCGCAGCGAGGAAAGTCACGGTAGAAGCCACATCTTCGGGACGGCCACCACGACGAAGAGGGATGGTCTTGACCCAGTCTTCGACGACCTTAGGATCAAGTACCGCAGTCATGTCTGTCTCGATGAACCCCGGAGCAATGGCATTGACACGGATACCGCGGCTGCCAAGCTCCTTAGCAAGAGACTTGGTGAGCCCGATGACACCGGCTTTGGATGCTGCGTAGTTTGCCTGCCCTGCGTTGCCCGTGACACCGACGACCGAAGAGATATTGATGATCGAGCCTTGGCGGGCACGCATCATCACCGGGGTGATCGCATGAGAGAGGTTGAAGACAGACTTGAGGTTGACATCGATGACATCGTCCCACTGCTCTTCCGTCATGCGCATCATGAGGGTATCCTTGGTGATACCTGCGTTGTTGACGAGGATATCCACCTTGCCAAACTCCTTCATCACTTCGTCCACGAAGTCGTGAGCAGCCTTGAAGTCGCCTGCATCCGTAGCATAAGCCTTGGCTTTGACCCCGAGGGCTTTGAGTTCGTTCTCTAATGACTCAGTATTCTCGTTGAGCGAGCGTCCTGTAAATGCGACATCAGCACCTTGGCGTGCCATTTCGAGCGCGATGGCTCTGCCAATGCCTCTGGATCCGCCTGTGACAATGGCTACTTTTCCTTGAAGAAGTTTCATATCGTTTGATTGTATTTCTTATTGATTGCTATTTCCTTTTGGCTATACCGTCGAAGATGAACTGCTTGATGACCTTATTGATGTCTACCGAGCCGAGGATCTTACGTGAGAGCTGTCCCTTGATGTAGGGGACTTCGAGGCCTTTGAGCGAGTTGTGCAGGAGGATCGCCATAAATCGTGTGTCTGCGACCTCAAACTCCGATGCAGCCACCCCCTCTCTGAGGATCTTCTGTATCGAGCGGGTCTCCTGTATGTCAAACCTCAAGCGTGCACGCTCCACGAGCGAAATGTCTTGGAAGAAGGCCGCATTGAGCGAACCGTTGCGCTTGACCACTTCGCTGATGAGTGCGAGACGGCGTTGACCATACATGAGGAGCTTCTTCGTCGCTCTTATGGGTGAATCTACTATGGTAGCGAGTTCGTCCGAAAGGGAGTCCAACTCCTGCTCGATGACGGCGGTGAATATCTCGTTCTTACTCTTAAAATACGTATACAGTGTACGCCTACCCCTGTGCGACTCCACGGCGATGTCGTTCATCGTCGTCTTGTCGAACCCTACACTCGCAAAGAGCTTGCGCGCGGCATTGAGGAAGGCGGAGCGAGTCTTACTGATAACTTCCATGTCTCAGGATAGGGGTTTGATGGTGATACATTTATGTGGGTCGTATTACTTTTCCCGGAAAAAGAGGTTGATCGGAGTACCGGAGAAGTCCCAGTTGGCACGGATCTGATTTTCGAGGAAACGCTTGTACTCTTCCTTGATCCACTGAGGGAGGTTGCAGAAGAACACAAAGGAGGGGACAGTCACCTTGGGCAACATCGTGATGTACTTGATCTTGATGTACTTGCCTTTCCAAGATGGAGGTGGTGTCTTCTCGATGATCGGCAACAAGAGCGCATTGATCTGGTTGGTCGAGATACGGGTCTTACGCTTTTCGTAGACCTCCTTCGCAATGTCGAGCACCTTCAGGATACGTTGCTTGTTAAGCGCAGAGATGAAGATGATGGGGAAGTCCGTAAACGGAGCAAGACGACTGCGGATGGCACTGATATAAGAGTCCTGAGCCTTCTGCGAGCGGTCCTCTATGAGGTCCCACTTATTGACGCAGACGATGAGCCCCTTCTTGTTTTTCTGTATGACAGAGAAGATGTTGAGGTCCTGCCCTTCGATACCCTTGGTGGCATCGAGCATGAGGACACAGACATCGCTGTTCTCTATCGCTCTGATCGAACGTATGACGGAGTAGTACTCCAAGTCCTCGTTCACCTTACCGCGCTTACGGATACCCGCAGTATCGACAAGGCTGAACTCGTGTCCGAACTTATTGTATTTCGTATATATCGAGTCACGTGTGGTGCCTGCAATGTCGGTGACGATGTGCCTGTCCTCGCCCAAGAAGGCATTGATGAGGGAAGACTTCCCTGCGTTGGGACGACCGACGACGGCGATGCGTGGGATCTCGGACTCCTCTTCGTCCGAAGCATCATCGGCAGGGAGCAGCTCGACCACCTTATCGAGGAGGTCACCCGTACCCGAACCATTGACGGCAGATATGGGCATGGGATCACCGAGACCGAGGCTGTAAAATTCAGCGGCATAAGCCTCCATGGTGAAGTTGTCAGCCTTATTCGCCAAGAGGAGCACGGGCTTGTTGCTACGACGGAGCAGACGTGCCACACCTTCGTCGGTCTCAAGGAGCCCTACCTGTGTATCCACCATGAAGAGGATAAGGTCCGCTTCCTCGATAGCTATCTCTACTTGTTTATTGATCTCATCTTCAAAGATATCGTCGGATCTCACGATCCATCCACCGGTATCTACCACGGAGAAGTTGACCCCATTCCACTCGGCCTTACCGTACTGTCTGTCTCGTGTCGTACCCGGCTCATCGGTGACGATGGCGGTACGCGTCTTGGTAAGGCGGTTGAAGAGGGTAGACTTACCGACATTGGGTTGTCCTACTATTGCTACTAACCTGCTCATATTTCTTATTATTCGTATATTCTATGTAAAGAGGGTCTTTCGACCCGATCCGCCCCGTCAATCCTGACGATAGCCGAACGAACGAAGGATGTTTTCCCTGTTGCGCCAGTCGCTCTCGACCTTGACAAAGACTTCGAGGAAGACCTTCTTCTCGAAGAAGCGTTCGATGTCGGCACGAGCCTTCGAAGCCATCTTCTTGAGTGCCGCCCCCTTGTGCCCTATGATGATTCCCTTCTGAGAGTCACGCTCCACATATATGACCGCATTGATACGTATGAGGTCATCGCTCTCCTTGAAGCTCTCCACGACCACTTCGCAAGAGTAAGGGATCTCCTTCTGGTAGTACAGCAGGATCTTCTCACGGATGATCTCCGTAACAAAAAACCTCGCCGGACGATCCGTAAATGCATCCTTCTCGAAGTAGGGAGGCGACTCCGGCAAGAGCTCACGGATACGATCCATGATGTACTGCACCCCCACACCATGTAGGGCAGAGAGGGGCACGACCTCTGCCTGTGGCAGTCTCTCCTGCCAGTCCTTGACCATCTGCTCCAGCCCGGCAGGATCGGAGAGATCGGCTTTGTTGATGAGGACGAATACGGGACACTCCACCTTACGCACCTCGGCGAGGAACTCTTCGTTCTTCTCCCCCGACTCCACCGTATCCGTGACATACAGCAAGATGTCGGCATCACCGAGTGCCGAGCGTGAAAATCCCAGCATCGAGTCCTGCAACTTATACTGAGGCTTCAGCACCCCCGGGGTATCCGAGTACACGATCTGCATCTCGGGCGTATTGACGATGCCCATGATACGGTGTCGTGTGGTCTGAGCCTTCGAAGTGATGATAGAGACCTTGTCGCCGACGAGCTTGTTCATCAGCGTGGACTTGCCCACGTTGGGATTGCCGACGATGTTGACGAACCCCGACTTGTGTCCTGCCTTCACACCTCCGAAGAGGGTGTTGTTGTCGCCATCACTTCTTTCCATCATAAGCCCATTTTACGTACACTGCACCCCAGATGTAACCTGCACCGAAAGCCGTGAGGATGAGGTTGTCCCCCTTACGGAGCTTGTCCTCCCACTCCCAGAGGCAGAGAGGGATGGATGCCGAACTCGTGTTGCCATACTTCTGGATGTTCACAGCCACCTTATCCATGGAGAGATTCATACGACGAGCCACGGCATCGATGATGCGGAGGTTCGCCTGATGAGGGAAGACCCAAGCGATGTTGTCGTGGTTGAGACCATTACGCTGAAGCACCTCAGCCGAAGTGTCGCCCATCATCGAGACCGCAGCCTTGAAGACATACTGTCCCTCCTGATAGACATAGTGGAGCTTCTGATCGACCGTTTCGTGTGTCGTGGGACAAGCCGAACCACCGGCCTTCATGATGAGGTGCTCCTTGCCCTCTCCATCATTACGGATGATGGAGTCTATGACACCACAGCCCTCGGTATTGGGCTCTACAAGCACACAGCCCGAGCCATCACCGAAGAGAGGTGTCGTGGCTCTGTCGGTATAGTCGACCGCAGCACTCATCTTCTCCGTACACACGACGAGGATCTTTTTGTAACGACCCGACATGATGTAGTTCGCCGCCATCTCAAGGGTGACGATAAACCCTGTACAAGCCGCCTGCACATCGAAGCAGTAGGCCGATGTGATACCGGTCTCGTGAGCAATGATCGAGGCTGTGGTGGGGAAGTGATAGTCTCCTGTATTGGTCGAGCAGATCACCATCTCTATAGACTTTGGATCGATTTCATTGCGGGCAAACATATCCTTGACCGCCTGGATACCCAGGTACGAAGCACCTTTGTCTTTGTCTCTAAGTATTCGACGCTCTTTGATCCCGACACGAGTGGTGATCCACTCATCCGAGGTATCGATTAGTTTTTCTATGTCAGCGTTGGTCAAGACTCCCTCGGGGACATATCCGCCCACTGCTGTTATAGCTGCATGAAAACGTTCCATAGCCATTATAATTATTATTAGTTATACGCCTTGATTTGATACGAGTCACCCCCTGCTGACCTCTGTCTGTGAGTCGGTTTGACTGCTCCACGCAAGGGCACTCTTAGTCACAAAGGTACGAAAAAAAACATACGAGAATAGGAAATTTGGCACAAAAACTGCACACATTTTTGGATTTGTGCAGTAGCTATAAACAAGAGAGCCTAAAAATCTTGATTTCTTTGACTTTGCTCAAAGAGCCTTTGCCTCGCCTCGGGACGAAAGGGGGTGACATCCGCCGTCTGCAAAGAACGAAGCCCATCTCGGGACAAATCTACCCTCAACGATCCTCTTGATCGAGTTTAACGACTTTCATCATCGATCTTAACGACCTTCGTCATCAAGTCTAACGACTTTTTTCGAGACACTCGAATCAACCCCATCTGATCCCCCAAAGAAGACAGAGAAAAAGAAAAGGCACACGAAAAAAAATAACAAAAACAACTCGACGGATGGCTAAAGTACAAAGAAGTGTTTAACTTTGCGCAAGGGAACTAAAATACGTACACACTTAGTAATACCTAAAAAAACGACCATGGGGAGAGGAATAATGACATACAGACATTATTGTACCGAAAGGGAGGAGACTGCATCATCGGCCTCCAAACACCAACAAAAAAAAGATACAACCGTGAGATGGCAAAAGGTACTCTTACTGATCGCCATCCTCTTATCGACACTGTCACTCCGAGGACAGACTGCCTATCGCGTCAGTGATGTCCCTCCTATATCAAAGATTGAGGGAAGATACATCATCGATCCACAAGGTATCTTGTCGGCAGATGAGAGGGCCGAACTGACACAAAAGATCATCACGATACGCGACTCCACCGACATAGAGATCGCCGTCGTCCTCCTCCACGACTATGACCGGAACACGTACGAGTCCAACCGCCACTTCGGCAACGAGCTCTTCAACACCTGGAGACTCGGACACTCTCGCACAAACAAGGGGTTGCTCATCCTCTTCATCACTCGAGAAGACAAGAGGCAGTTTTCGCTGGAGATCGGAGATGGGCTCGGATACACTCTGACAGATGCTCAGAGCACTCTCGTACAGCGCAAGGTGATGCGTCCTCTACTGCGAGAAGACCATTATTACGAAGCCCTCATCGCAGGGATGGATGCCGTGGTCAAGATCGATCAGGGTGAAGATCTCAAGACTTCGGGCGGAAAGGCTTCGGAGGTCGTCGAGGAGCTGGATGGCTGGGGCTACTTCTTCCTCATAGGCCTACCGATGATTCTTGCCATTTTGTTTTTCCTCAAGTCGTTGTACAACGACAAGAGAGACATCGAAGACCTCGGCTGGATCAAAAAGCTCTACTACACGAGGATCGGAAAAGGGGTGTGGTTCAGCCTCCTTTGCCTGCCGGTCATTCCTGTATTCATCCTCTTCCTGATCGCACGACACTTCCTCACCCGACGCATGGCGAAGGACATCGTCTGCCCGAACTGTCAAGCGGTGAACAAAGTCACCAAAAGTGCCTTGGGGTGCAGCATGGACACGAAGCGGACCATCAAGGACGACGACACTTACACCGGCAGGATAGTCCACACGGCCTATGTCGAGTGCAAGGTCTGTGGTGCGGTATGGGACATCCAAGCCTACGAGGATCTCGTCGGGGTGGTACCGAAAGCGTATACTCAGGAGCATCGCAGGGCGTTCGAGTCGGGACAAGATTGGAAGTTGCCCGACTATTCGAGGTCGTCCGACTCTTGGGGCGGTGGTAGCGACTCGGGAGGGTACAGCAGTGGGGGGGGCTCTTCGTCAGACTATTGATACACAGATACGACATACATTATTTCATTCATACAACTATGGAACAGACAAAAAAAGGTAGTAAGAAGTGGCTCATCGGAGCTCTGATCATCATCGGTGCCATCGCCATATACTGCGTGAGCACATACAACAAAGCCGTCGGACTCGAAGAGGGCATCATGAACTCATGGGGAAATGTCGAAGCACAATGTCAGCGTCGTTTGGATCTGATCCCCAACCTCGTCACCACGGTCAAGGCTTATGCTCAGCACGAGCGTGAGACCTTCGAAGAAGTGGTCGAAGCGAGAGCCAAAGCGACACAGGTGACGATAGATCCATCCCGGCTGAATGCGGAGAACATCCGCGAGTTCGAGGCCGTGCAGTCACAACTCTCGGGAGCCTTGTCACGTCTACTTGCGGTGTCGGAGGCTTATCCCGAACTCAAAGCGAGCGAAAACTTCCTCGTCCTCCAGTCTCAGCTTGAGGGTACCGAAAACCGCATCGCCGTGGCACGACGGGAATTCAACAAACAGGTCAACGCCTACAACGGCTACGTAAGGACCTTCCCTGTCAACATGGTGGCAGGCTTCTTCGGATTTGAGAAGAAAGACTACTTCGCTGCCGAAGCCGGAGCGGAGAAAGCAGTGCAGGTGGAGATGTAAAATACGGACATAGGGGATGAGGAAGATTTTTTCATATACCGTCGGCTTGATGCTGATAGTCGTCGGGATCACAAGGGCTTCGGCACAGGAGACTTACACGGCGGAGAAGATTGTCTCGGAGCTGGATGGGAGCACGCTGATCCATCATATCTATGACCCCGAAGACTTGCTCGGAAAAGAAGCGCAAAAGCGCATCAAGGTAGTGTCTAATGCCATCTATTCGGAGCAGAAGGTCTGTCTCCACACGGTGGTCTTGCCGACCATACCGAGGGGAGCGGCCGAGACCCCGAAGGACTTCTTACGTGCCATCAGCACGAAGCTGAAGAGTTATGCCGACGAAGAGGGGCGGCGCAGAGTCGTCCTACTGTTCGTCACCGATGTGAGTGGGAAGTGGGCTTTTGCGATCGACGAACAGCCTCACATGCAGGCTCCACTCTCGGAGAAGACGGAGCAAAAGATAGTTTCGACCATCTCTGCGGACATGGAGACCCGGTCTTATGGATCAGCAGGAACAAAAGCTGTAGAGACGGTGGGGGCATTGTTCGGGATGAGGGACATCGAAGAGAATCTCTCCATGGAGATCACCCTTGCGATCCTCTGCCTCTTGGCGATTGCCATGGTGATCTACTACTCCATCCGAGAGTACAGACAGCTCAAAAGGGGAAGCATCGGCAGATACAGCATCAACAGGAAGCTGGACACCGCTGTCCTCGTCATCACGTTCGTCCTCTGTCTCCCCATATTGCCGGTACTTCCGCTTTACCTGTTGGCGATGAAGTTACTGCGTCGAAAGTACCCGATCAAATACCCTTGTCACAACTGTGGCAGTATGAAAGGATACGACTTCGTCGACATGAGACCTGGAGATATGCTACGGGAAGACTTGAAAAATGGATCTGCATTTTATTTCAGAGTGACGAAGTTCACCCTCTCCTGCAAACAGTGTGGACACCTCCTCATGGAGACCGAGGTCGAAAAGCTGAGTGGTGATCATGCAGTCACATTCACCCGAGAGATGAAGCCCCCTGTCTCTACCGAAGGGACTACGACAACGATGAAATGATAACAAAAACAAACCAAAGACTTATGATGGAATTTTTCAAAACGACCGCTGCCCTTGCGGTGCTGATACTTATCCTCGCTTCGTTCACTTCTTGCACAGACTCAAAGAAGAAGACAGATGAGTCAGGACAAGACACCACAAGCTCCACCAATGCGATACAGACCGACGACTATGCTCTCGGTGCAGGTGTGATGTCTGTAAGCGTGGACGGTGACATCATTGTACCGGATACCGAGGAGCAGTCCAAGGAGTTTACCCATGCTTTCCTCAATGATGCTTGGCGCAAAGTCACTTATGACGACAAGGAGAGAGGTGAAGTGGGAGCATACAGCGAAGACTTCTATGGCTTGGTCTATCACCTTTCGGACAGAGAGCGTTTGGACTTGAGCGACTCCTATCGATTTATGTTCCTCGCAGACTCTGCTTTCGTGGATCGATTCGAACCCAATACCTTCTCACGCCTCGCATTCGAGGAAGATGAGACTTATAGCCCTGCTTTTTCGGCAGTCTTGGAAGAGGCTAATGCAGAGATAGAAGAGCTTTACAACCGCCCGATCAAAGCACTCGACCTCTTTGCGCTTGCCGATAAGGGCGACCTTGTCGGCTTCTACGGCTCTTTCGAACCTGAGGGCAAGCAAGCTCTCGGCTTCATCGCCATCAAACTGGAGGAGGTCTTCTACATCTTCGAAGATCCCAAAGAAATTGGCGAATACGGCACTTGGAGAGTGGATGACGACAATATGTACCCTGCGCCCATCCTTCACGGCTACATGACGGACAAAGAAGGACACACTGTATTCTTGCTCTCTCGCCCGATATCAGAAGGTGTGCAGATGAATTATTATGTCCCCATGAATGGCAAACTCTCGCCCCTCAAGGCTCAGGGGTGGACAGTCCATCCGATGTAATACAGCCACGTATGAAAGTTATCTTTACGACCTTATCCACACTTGTGCTGGCACTCTCTGTCATCTCTTGCAGTGGCGGCAAAAAGAGTACCTCGAACGAAAACCAAACCTCCGACACGCCCCTCTCACAAACACATCCCTCCGAAGCTTGGCAGGACTTCCCTTTTACTCTATCCTTCGGGAAAGCAAGCGAAGACGGCAAACACATCGTCACCGAGGGGATGACCCTTGGAGATAAGCTCGATCGGATCTACGCTTTTGAAAACAAAAGTCTGAATATCCTCTCTCACTTCGATCGTCGGGTCATCGTTGTACGCACGCCGGTAGATACCCTTTCGGGCGATGCCTACAAGGTGCTCTATGCAGATGACGAGGATCTCGATGTCCTCTCCACTCAAGGAGGATTGGCGACGGAGTCAGCGTTTTTCGATCACTACCATGCGGAAGAGCTCAAAGATCTCGGCTTCGAAGATCCAACCTATCCCACGGATCACCTCACAAAGCGAGCAGAGGAGCTACGTCCCATCATCGAAGGACGATATGACTATAAGATCGAAAGCATCGATCCACTCTGCGCTACGGAGGATGGGAGTGTGGTCTTCTACCAAGCGACCCGAGAGGGGAGCGATGACGGTAATGTGCTCTCCCTACTCATCATGGACACAGAAGATGGGGTGATCAGTTATACCGAAGGGGTGACGAGAGATCTCTATGCCGGTAGGGATGATACGGACGAAGTGCTAAGAAGTTGCTTCCCTTACCCATCGGTGCATACCTACCTCAAAGGGAAAGATGGCTCACAGCTACTTATCCTCACAGACTCAAATGGCGGGCTGGGCATCTATCAGCTCTATAAGGTCGATGGGGAGACCCTCATCCCCTACACTGCCGAGCCTTGGCACAGAAGCAGATAATCTTGTCGTCGACCTTAGACAAAATGCAAAATTAAGAGCAAAGAAAGTACCTCATAAAGAAGAGGGTGCGTCAAAGATTTCACTTCGACACACCCTCTTCCGAGTTTTATCACTAAATCGAGAAAATACTCTGTATGCTTAGAGCCTGTTCCAGAAGGTATCGTCGGTGATCTTCTCGATAGAGACCTTGCGGTCACCTCTTCTGACAGCGTTGTCTTCGCGAGGCTCAGCTACAGAGATAGACTTGCCGACACCTCTGTACTTGAGCATTGCAGGGTTGACACCACGAGCGATGAGCTCGTCATAGACACGCTTAGCTCTTGCGACAGAGAGTTCGTTGTTGTATCTCTTGTTGCCCACAGCATCGGTATATCCGGTGATGAGCAAGCGTAGAGAGGTATCCTCCTTCATCATCTCTGCGACCTTGTCCAGGATGAAGTTATTTTCGGGAGCAAAAGTTGTTTTATTGAAGTCGAATGTGATCTGATCGAGGATGGCGTACTTGGTGACGACATCGACGACACGCACTTCCTTCTCAACAATACGATCGACAGGCTTCTCTACCTCTACATAAGAGATCTGTGGGCGTGGACGCTTGTCTTCGCCTCCGATGCGAAACATCACCCTCATCGTAGCCTGCGCAAAGCGTGGCTCATCCTTGCGGAACGACATGATGTAGTCACCTTGGAGACCGATACCCACTCTATTGTTGAGCCAAGTGTTGAAGCCGAGACCGAGAGACAACGGGAAATACCCCTTCTTTTCTTCTGTCACGCGTCCGCTACCCCACACATCATTGGACTCCCAATGTGCGGTACCTGTCTGATCATTGGTGAAGCGTCCCTTGGTGATCGAACTGAAGTCCTTGTACATATAGTTGATACCTGCACGTAGGTAAGGCTCCACATACTTCGAATTGAAGAGAGAACCGAGACGCAACTGAAGACCCGGCCCTGCCAGCCACAAGAAGTTGTATTTGCTCTCGCCCGAATTGCGAAGGATACCCATAGTCCCTTGTACATCGAGGTACAACCAGGGGTTCAACTCGCGAGCGATGTACAGATTGGCACCGGGAAGGACGTGCTTGACATCCATGTTGAAATGGTACAACTTAGGAGAGATCTCGGCGCCCGTGATAGAGACACGGTTCCAGTTGATCAACGATCCCCCGATACCTATCTCCCAAGCCTTCTTGGCAGGCTGATCCTCTTGTGCAACGACCGTAGTCGCGCACAAGCTGAAAGCCATCACAGAAAAACTGTATATAATATGTCTGATATTCATGATCGTAGTCTTACTTTTAGTCATTGCTTAGTTAGTCCAATCTACAGGTAGAGACTGCTTTGGAAGAGGGAAGTCCGGCTTGACTCCAAAGATATACTTCAGATGATAGTTACCAGAGTTTTCCTCAAGGATATAGTAGGGGAGAGCACGATAAGGTGCATATATAGCCCCGATGACATAATCGTTGGGAGTACCAAGCGTAGTCTTACCCTTCAAATCATCTTCGATGTACATCATGGTAGAGAGAACATACTTAGGATACACAGAGCGTGTGCTGAACTTCGCATGCCCCTTCTTCCAAGGAATGTCTGTATATGTTTGTGTAAGCTGTGCACCGGTCTTTCCGAATGTAAAGATCTTAGCCATGACCTTCTGTTGAAACTGAGCCTTGAGCTGCTGCCCGGTGATCTTCACAGGTCTCCATGGAGCTGTCTCGGAAGCCGGCATCTCGTACTTGATGTATGCTTCAGGAAGCTTATCCATATCAAGTTCGCCCCAAATTGTGGTGACGCCATGGACGATATCTATCTTGGTATCGTTCTTAAACTCTACCATAGGATATATCTCAGGTACGTGGATAGCCTGTGGAAGGATAGGATTCTGCCCATAGAAGAACTTTGTACCCTTCATTGAGAAGTACTTATCATTATTGTCCCATTCGTACTTTTTCACTTCATTGAACCTCTTGGTATATGTACCGAAGTCCGTGATGTCCGTAGGAGGATTGTTTCCGTTCTTCTCGGTGTCTGAAAGGACGACCGGACGAACGATCATGAAGGAATTCTTGGCTTCGTTGAAGTCTGCGTAAGACTTATTGATGCCCCATCTCTGAGACTCCGCACTGTCAGTGATATTTCCTTCGTTCACCGGGCTTGCAGGGTCGTTGACAAAAACCGCAGCAAACTCAGGCTTAGGGAACAGTTCGGGATAGGCTACCCACTGACCATCTACTTCTCTCTCATACTTATATGAGATGACAGTGAAGTGAGCAATCGGATAGGAACCGGCACCCATGGCAGCTGTAGGCTGACGTAGATACACGAAATTGGCTGTGATACGAGTGTTTATTCTATTAGGAACGATAGTATTTTTCGCTGAGGGTTCCATGACACCATTGATCGTAACCTCATCGGTGATACCTCGTCTCTGTCCTACAAGGAGTCTTTCGGGGAGTTGATCACGAGTCACTCGGAACTCTCCTTTCGAGTCTGTGGTGAATGTCTGTCCGGGGATACCAGGAAGACCCTTAACAGTAGATCCTGCAGGTGCCTTTGCTCCCTCTTTATCGAATACCGCAAAGACGACAGAACCATCCGAAGGATCTACATATTCGCCAAGAGTTGCATTATAATACTGTGGCAACACGTTGTACTTACCCTTGATGATAGTACCGGGAACGACACCATCTTCGCCTTGTTCGCCCTTCTGACCTCTCAAAAAGTCCATGAAGTCGTTGAAAGAAACTCTGTCACAATCCCATGGTTGGGTAGGATTGTGAGGATCCATGACCTGTGTAGGTTTACCACAGTTATTTTTTACCTCATCGACCCATAGCTCGTAAGCACTCTTACCATTTTCGCCATTGTTTCCGTCATTACCATCTTGGCCGTCTTGTCCCTTAGGACCCTGGTCACCCTTGGGGCCACGAGCAGGCTTACCGGTATCTCTGCCGTCGATCCACCAGTTGCCGTTCTCTCCGATGATGATGACAGGACTGTGACCGTCCTCACCTCTGGCAGGTACACCGAGGTCGGTATCTCCGATCCACCAGTTGCCATCCTTGATGTAAGGGGTCTTGCCGTCAGCTCCCGGACGTCCCATGAGGAACGCCCAAAAGTCTTGGACTGTGTTCTTCTTAGGATCCCACTTCTTTCCATCGTTGTGTGGGTCATCGACATCACCCGATGCGATGTATTCCTTCCATTGCTCGTATGCACTCACACCGTCTTGACCATCTTTACCGTCTTTTCCTTTGAGGAATCTGAAGAAGTCAGACTCAGAGACTTCGTCCTTGTTCCATTCGATGGTGCCGTTTGCAACCTTTTCTTTCCAAAGCTCATAAGTGCTTTGTCCTCTATCGCCCTTGTCTCCCTTTTCACCTTTGGGACCGATAGGAGCATAAATGTCTACTTGTGTACAAGAAAAAAACCATCCGACTATCAATAGTAGGATTGTGGCTTGAAGTACAAACTTTTTGTTCATCATACAATCAATCTAATCTTACATTTTCACAATAAACACACCTGAAACAGGTGCGCACTTTTCTAAAATTAAAACAAAGATAGTCGCACGGAACAAGAGTCACAAATCTTTTTACATTTATACTCAATAAGGTTCTCCTATGTCTATTCACTTCTCTTAGTTCTTTTTTTCGAATCCTCCTTATTTAACACCAATCAGCCCCAAAAGATCCACAAACGACTAAATAACAATCAGTTAAAACAACAAAACCTTCCATCAAAAAGTGATATTTAGATCGTTCAACGCCAAACACTGCACTTATAATCCTCTTTTTCAGATGCTTATTCAAGCATTACTAAAATTATATATTATAATCATTTAACTTTAAAGACAGCTGAAAACTATAAAACCGAACTCTTCAGGAGACTGTTACGCCCTTGATGTAAAAATATAAATCCCCCCCTAAGTGAGCTCTTGTTTCGAGGTGCTTGAAAGACTCTTTGCTCCTATTTCTACGCACATAAGTCCTCCCCCTTGACAGAAGAGCGACAAAAGTAAGAGATGATAAAGAAGGCTGTCTGAGCCTTTTGGGGAGAAGTCAGATCTCTTTGCGGAGTCTTGCGACGGGGATACCGAGACGATCACGGTACTTGGCGACGGTACGGCGAGCGACTATGAAACCTTCTTCCTTGAGGCGTTCGGTGAGCTGATCGTCGTTGATGGGATGGGTCTTGTCCTCGTTGGCGATGAGTTCGGCAATGAGTTCGCGCACTCGGTGTGTGGATACCTCTTCGCCGTCATCGGTGGTAGCGGACTCGGAGAAGAAGTACTTGAGCGGAAAGACACCGAAGTCTGTCTGCACATACTTTGTCGAAGTCACACGTGAGACCGTGGATATATCCGCCCCGATGAGGTCAGCGATGTCCTTGAGGATCATGGGACGCAGGAGGGCAAGATCTCCGGTGAGGAAGTATTCCCTCTGCTTGTCGACGATGGCGGTCATGGTGGAGAGGAGGGTCGTATTGCGCTGGTGTATCATGTCCACAAACCACCGAGCATCGTCGATCTTCTGCTTGACAAACTTGGCGGCCTCACGACTGCCTCTGTCGACCTTGCGGAGGTCTCCGGTGTAGTCCTTCATCCGATCGGTGAACTCTCGGCTGACTCGGACATCGGGGATGTCGGAGTGATTGAGAGAGACGACGAGAGTCCCCTCTTGCTCGGTGACGACGAAGTCGGGGATGATGATGCTGAGATTATCCTGAAGACGGCCGGTATAGTCGAGTCCCGGAGAGGGATTGAGTCGTGTGATGATCTTGATGGCCTGCCGTAGCTCTTCGTCGTCGACATCGAGGAGGGTGCGGAGCTTGTCGTAGGCCTTGGAGGCAAAGAGGTCGAAGTGATCGGCGATGATCTCTCGTGCAAGTCGAGTGGCAGGCGATGGGTCTTGCCGTCTGTCAAGCTGTGCCAATAGACATCCCTGCACACTGCGCGAAGCGACACCGGGAGGATCGAGGGTGCGTAGGACAGACTCGATGTGTGCCAGTTCGTCCTCGTTAATGTATATGGAATGATAGATCGCAAGATCATCCATAAGGCTCTCGGGATCACGACGGAGGATACCGTCATCGTCAAGACTGCCGATAATGAACTCAGCCACTCTGCGCTCGTCCTCAGAAAGGGAGGTGAGGAGGAGCTGTGCACGGAGATTCTCCTGTAAGGACTCTTCGTCCGCAAAGGGGATGTCAGAGGGAGAGACCCCGGACGAGCGTTCTATCTGCCTGAGCTTGTAGTCCGGGACGTCGTCGATGTCGGCATAGTCGCCAAGGATCATCTCCGCTTCGGTGAGGGCACTTCCGTCATCGAGACCATTGTCGGGGATTTCGGCATCTTGAAGATCTGTACCCTCTTCGAGAGCTGGATTGTCCTCGAGCTCTTCCTTGATACGCTGCTCCAGCTCCGTGACGGGGAGGGTGAGCATCTGCATGAGCTGCACCTGCCGTGTGGAGAGGCGTTGGGATAACTTTTGCTTGAGTGTACCTGTGTGCTCTGCCATGGCTTTAGAAGGGATAACCGATTGCGAAGTGGAAGGTGTACCAGTCGTTCGTATCGAACGTATTGAAGTACTTGCTCCTATCCTTGTACGGTGCATGAAGCGCTACCCCGGCATCGAGACGAAGGACGAGATAGGTGAGGTCGTAACGGATACCGAGCCCCGTACCGAGGGCAATATCCTTGGAGAGGTCTTTGACACTGAATGCCCCTCCGGGACGATGGGTGTCCGAGCGAAGAAGCCAGATGTTGCCGGCGTCAACGAAGGTCGCCAACTCAAGTCCGCCCATAATCTTGTGACGGTACTCGACATTGGCTTCGAATCGGAGGTCTCCCGTACGATCCAAGAGGGCATACTGGTCATTTTCGCGTGGGCGGTACGATCCGGGACCAATGGATCGGACATTGAAGCCTCTGATACTGTTTGCCCCACCGGCATAGAACTGTTCGGTATAAGGTGCTACATCGGCATTGCCATAACTATACACCGCTCCTCCAAAGAGTCGTGTAGCTATCTGTGCTCGTGGGCCGAAGCGGTAGTTGTAGCGGAGTTCGAGTGTCCCTTTGATGAACTGCGCATAAGGTGCACCGAGGAAACGGAACGGCCTCTTGCTCTGATCTTTGTTGCGATAAAGTAGCCCCAGCAGGTTACCGGCCTCGGATATATTCGCCTCGATACCGAATCGGTGCGGGCTCTCGGGATCAGAGGTCTCATAGCCAAGCATATACCCTGCCCCGGCGATGAACTGGTTCTGAAAGGCGAGCCTGAGGATAGGGTTGTCCGAGACGACACTGTCAAACCTCTCTGTCCTGCGCAAGAGGTGATTGTATGCTATACGCACAGGGGTGAGGGTATGTCGAAGACCCTTCGTGGGCTCAAACTGATAGGAGAGTGTCCCGGCAAACTGTCCAAGGCGGTAAAACTCGCCACGATTAAGGAGCTCGCCCGAGAGAGAGATACGTGTGCTGGCGGGGTAGAAGTAGGTCGTGTTCATGATCCAAGGGAGATAGACCCTCGGAAGGGTAAGGGCAGCGGTGAGGTTGAACTGGTAACTGTTGATGTCCCAGCTACGTCCGCCTGAGCGACGGTTGGTCTCCCATTCATAGTTGCCCCCGGTGGTAAGACTGAGGAGCTCTCCTCCTCGGAAGAGGTTCTTCTTATTGACCGTGAAGGCCAGACCGGGTCCGACCTGGTTGTTACTCTTGGCTTTGAAAGTCGCTTCAAGCTCGGAGAAGTAAGGCTTATCGATCATCGAAGAGAGGGTCACGCTGAGGGCATTGTTCAGTGTGTCCATGGGGGCATAGGCCACATCGGTATAGGAGAACGTATTGAGGTACGACATGAGGGCTGTCGTCCTGTTTTGGTACGTCAGGTTGTAGAGGTCTCCGTGCCCGATACGGATGCGAGGGCGGAGGACACTGAGCTTGACGGGAGGAGTATCCCGATAGCGAAAGAGGACACCCTCGTACATCACACTGTCGGTGAGAGGATGACCGGTGCCATCAAGGAGATTGTACGTGATACTCCTGACGTGCCACGGCTCATAAGCCTGCGGAAGGGTCTTGTCCGAGAGACCGATACGGAGCTGCACCTTGCCCGGGGTCTTGACGGTGTCGGCAGTGTAGACGATGTTCTGTGCCTTGAAGAAATAATAGCCCCTGCTCCTGAGCATCTCTGCGATACGCTCGCGTTCGGCTTCGAGCTTGGCCACAGAAAAGTAGTCTCCCGGCTCTATGAGTCTGTCCTTGGGCGAAAACAGATCGGCAGAGTCGAGGGGGACAATCCCGACATTGAACTCTATACTGTCGTACACATAAGGTATCCCAAGTCGTACCTTATAGCCCACCTTGGCTTGTAGAGAGTCTCCCTTCTTGGGGTAAACGGCAGGCTCGACATCGGCGTGGAAGTAGCCGTACTCCTCAAGTATGCGTGTCGCAATGGTCGCCCGACCGTCGGGGTTGGCAGTGGAGACAAACTTGGGCTTCGTCCCCAAGGTCTTGTACAGCCATCGACCGAAGAAGTTCGAACTGTCGTGAAACTTCTTGTCGAAGTAAAAGCCATAGGTGAACGGCAAACGGAGACCGAAGAAGTAACCGTTCGGCTTGTAAGAGAGTACGTCGGAGACATCCGAAAGCACTTCCGCCTCGTGTCGTCCACCTTGTTTCCCTTCGACCTTGATCTCCTTGACACCGAGATAAAACTGTTCGCCCTCGGGGATGTAAGGACGTGGCGAACAGCCCACCACAAACAGAGACAGGATAAATAATAGACTTATGACTAAACTTTTGCTATGCTTCATACTTCTGTAACCTCAAACAAAGGGGTTGATGACTTACTTGTCGGCCTTCTCATCTTTTGGCACCTCGCTCTTCTCCTTCGGAGGTTCGGGAAGCTGTGGGCGTGGTTTGAGATTGAACTTGAACAGTTCCCTCAGCCTTGCCATACGTCTGCGAAGGACATAACCCACACCCGTCTCAATGACTTCACCATCGAGGAGGTTCTCGTAGTTCTTCTTATGGAAGAGACGGACATAGTGTGTGCCGGCCTTGTCGAGACGATAGTCGATCGACATGTTGTTGATGAAGGACTGGCCTGAGGTGCGGGCGGCATTGTTGCCACCGGTCTCGACCTGTCCGCCGACAACGACGCTGATACGGTCGTTGTAGAACTTCTTCGCAATACTGTACGAATAGTTGGTGCCTCGACCGGTCTCGGCGTTTGCCCCCTCGATACCGACATTGATCTCTGCATCAAGTGCCTCCCCGACAAGGCTCGTGAACTGCGATGCAAGGAGCGAAGAGAGCGCGGTATTGACATCGAAGCCCCCTGTCGCGACTCCCTGACCACCGAAATATACACCTGTGGCAAGGAGCATGATCGCCTGACGGCTACGCTCCTCTTCGGTCATCGCCATGATGTTGTTGCGCATGGTCAGGTCTTCGGGTGAGTCCATCGTAAAGAGGAGCGAAAGATCCTCGACGTTGTTTTTTGCCAAAATGCTGACATCGAAGTTGACCTTACGTGAAGCCTCGTTACCGTTGGCGACATCGGACTTGATGCGAGAAGTAGCCTTGAAGTCGATGTAAGGATTCATGACATTGCCGGCCCAAGAGATACGGCTGTCTTTCTCCACGATAAACTTACGACTGATCGGTGGGAGGTTGTAGTAGACATACCCGTCACGGATCTCAAACGTACCGTTAAGACTCATCGTGCCATAGGGAGGCATCGAGAAGTTGAGGTCACCGCCCCCTTGGATGTAGGCTTTGTTCGCCTCGTCCTTGGTGAGGATGGCCGTTGCCCTGAGTGCAGGGTCGATGTGTACCCCCAGCCTGACGTTCATACCTCCGAGAGAAAGACTGTCGACAGCAGCTTTCTTCGCTACGAAGAGTGTGTCGCTGAAGTCGGTGAACTCTATGAGACCCGAGAACTTGTTGCGGTTCTCCAATGGGCTATCCTGCGCCACATAAGTGATGTTCGTGTTACCGTTGATGGAGACATTACCCGTCACATCGAGGGCACGAGCAGGGCCTTTGAGTCGGATATTGGCATCTGCACTGATGATACCATGGAGCATCGTCTTGTCGGTACGCTTCGAGTCGAGCAAAAGCATATCATTGCCTCTCAGCGTAAGGTTCATCTTCATGTCATCACTGAGGCGCACCGTACCGTTGGTGTAGAGCTTTGCATTCGTATTGGCAGCGAGGGCAAAGTTGTCGAGCCTCAGGACATCTTCCTTGACATGGATCTTCTTGTTGTCCAAGCCATAAGACTCATTGATCTTGGGGATGAAGATCGAAGCACTGTCGAAGTGCATCACCCCATCGATGGTAGCTGTGTTGGTCGTCTGGATGTCCTTGGTCGTGTCGTAGTTGCGGATGTCGGCATTGAGATACCCCTTGAGTTCGAGCATATCTTTGGGCAAGAAGGGGTTGGCCTTATCAAGAGGAAGCTCGCTGATCTTCGCACTCCATCGAGCCTTGGCACCCTCCCTCTTCGGAGCAAAGGCCTGCGCATCCATCACAAGCGATCCATCGAGGGCCAACTGAGCGACCGCAAAGGTTCCCATCTCCTTGGGTCTCGTATGACCGGCCACAATGATCGATCCCACATCCTTCTTGTCAAACTTGAAGTTATTGAGACGCAAGAAAGCCGTATAGTCATTGATGCCATCGGTCTTGATCCAGTTTGCATTGAGATTGATCATACCGTCCATGTCGGGTACGAAAGAGAGGTTTTTGATCTTCTCAAGGCTGAAGTTCCTGATGCTGAGGTTGAGTGTATCTGATGGTTCGGGACTCTCACCGAGAGATCTTACGGAGATCCCCGACTCATCCGGAGCGACGAGATCGATGTCGGCTTTGATACGCATTCTGTCGTGTGCCGGCAGGACGATATAGTTAGCACCCTTGACATCAAAACTATTGTATGCAAGTATCTGTGCTCCGGGAGTGAAACTGAACTTCAAGTCGTTGTTCGGCATCTTCGTCATATCGAGACCAAGCTGGAGGAAGCTCTCCTCATTGCGATCCTCCACTCTGGTGAAGACCTCGGTACGATGGACATTTGTCGTGAGGGAGACCATGGCATTGAACGGCTGTTGGTCCTTGAACTTCTCCTTGTGCACCGAAGCCACGGTGTAGAAGAACGAAGAGTCCTGGCGTATCACGGCGTCCATCTGATCCACACGGAAGCCTTCCTTCTGGAAGTTGTCCACGTACAGCTCGCCCGAAAGCCCCTTATCTGTCGATGTCCCCACGGACAAGGCAAACTTCTGCCATCCGATATAATGCTTGTCGAGATAGGTCCTCAGAGGGTTCGACCGGCCCATCGCCAACGAAAGACGCATATCCGGATAGAGCTTGATCCATGGGGATATATCAGTGATCCCCATAGTATCCGCAGTGAAGGTCTGTATCTCCTTCGACAGCTTCTCTATCCGAGAGAGGAAGTCCTTGAGACCGTTGCGTGATGAGAAGTCGAGGACGAGATCCCCGGACTTCACCCCGGCACCGAGAGAGTCCTTCGAAGAGTGGGCATTCATGTATATGTTTGTAGGACGGATGAGCCCCATGTCTGTCGAGAGATGGGCATTCTCTATCTCGCCCACGAAGCTGTAATACTCATCCATATCGCTTCGGAGCGAACTTCTCAGTTCGAGCGAAGCAGCATCCAGCACTCCGGTCTGTATGCCGAGCTTGGATGGGACGATCGTATCTATGAGGAGGTTGACACTCGCCACGAGATTTTTCTTCATGAGAGTCGCATCGACCTGTGCACTCACACCGAGGGCTTCGTTGGGGCTGTTGAGAGCCGCGAAGAGCTGTTGGTCACGGAGCTGAGAGACGAGACTGATGTCCTTGAGCGAAGTATGCATATACTCGAGCGAGTCGATGATGAAGTAGACATTTGCCACCGTCGAAGGCGAGAAGACATCCGTACCCCGACCTTCGGCCACGAGATGAGCACGCACCAAGCCTATCGTGTCTCGGGGTAAGAACTGCCTCATGTCCATATCCGCTATCGTAACATTTGCGCTATAAGCCTTGCTACGAGGGCTGAAAAAACCTTCGGCAGTCAACACCCCTCGGGGAGTGACGATCCTCGTGTCCGTAGACATCCTCTGTGGCGAATACTCCACGTAGCCATCCAATGTCACATCTTGAGGGATGCGCCACGAAGGGTTCGCCACACCGAAGAGGGCAAGGGTCTCCATCACCTCACCGGTCGAAGCCTTGATCCTGACCTTCGCTGTCCTGCGATCTCTCATGATCTCGTTGAGCGTCCCATCGACATTGAGGGCAAGCACCTCCTGCAGTCTCACATCACCCCGTACACGCAAGGCCTGATCCATACGTCCCTGCCCTGAGAGACGGAGCATGATCGGCTGTGACGGCCACTCCTGATCCATAGGCACAAACCTCTCCAGATCCCTCATATATATGAGTCCATTGAGGGCAACACTCATGTCCCCTACACTGTCGGGCTTCCATCCGGCAAACGGTATGCGGGCATCCCCCGTGAGGTAACTCGACATGAGTCGGACATCAAGGTTCTTGATGTCCATATATGTCTCATCCTTGTTGATATCGGCACTGAGCGACTCTACCGTCCACCCATCGGCCGTCATGAAGGTCGCCGACTGCACCTGAGCCAAGGTATAGATACTATCGTACTGCACCCTATGCACATCGAGAGCCAAATCCCAAGGCATGGGGAGCATCTCCATCTCCGGTCCTGCCTTGTAGACACGTCCATCGATGAGGATGTTGTCTGCCTTGTAGAGCGACTTTTCAAGGTTGATCTCGGCATTTGCTATCTTTGCTTTGTGGAGACTGATGTCCACGATATTGGTATCAGGGTGCATCGCAAAAGCCCCCCTCACCTTCTCTATATCCACCTTGCCCAAGTATATCTTCAACTTCGTAGGCTCGGTCTTGGGCTTTGGCTCCTTTTTCGTCGTGTCACCGTAAAATACGTAAGCCTCAGTATGAGCAAGGCGGAGACTGCTGAGTGCGAGTTTTTGCTCTTTGAGGTTGAAGCTCGC